>NZ_JBXBAV010000001.1:0-17376 GCF_056783245.1 Flavobacterium sp. TC780
AACGTATTGCTAAGGTTAATACATGCTCCTGTTGTTAGGGAGGCAGCACCTTATTTATTTTAAAATCTTACTTTGACAAACGAAATCTGATTTTGGAATTGTAGTTTTTGCGATAGCATTAAAACCACCTTCAATTTCGGTGAAGTTTCTAAATCCGCGTGCTTGTAATATCGATGCGGCTATCATACTTCTGTACCCACCAGCACAATGCAAATAAAAATGTTCTTTTGGATCGATATCTTTTACCCAGTCATTAATATAAGCCAATGGTTTGTTGTAAGCATCGTCTATATGTTCGGCACTGTATTCTGTTTCTTTACGAATGTCGATTACTTTATTTTCTTCAGGTTTGAATTCGTTTGCAAATTGATCAGGAGTAATTCTGTTTACAGTATCAATTTCATAACCTGCATTTTTCCATGCATTAAATCCACCTTCAACATTGACGCGATAATCGAAATCGAAACCTGACGCGGGCTTAATCGAGTCACAGTTTCTTCTTCTAATCCTATTTCGGTTACTAGTATAATAGGTTGTTTTACATCGGCAATTAAAGTACCTACCCAAGGGGCAAAATCTCCATTAATACCAATATTCACTGAATGTGGGATGAATCCTTTGCTAAAAACACCTATTTCTTGTGTCTAAAATTTAAGCACCAGTTTCTTTGGCTATAGCCTCGAAATTCATTTACTTTTATAGCTTTCATTCCATTGTGTAAAACACATTCAAAACTTTCGTAGCCACTTTTGTTCATTGCTACATTCATGCTAAAATAAGCAGGAGGAGGCAATAATCCATCAGTTACTTCAGTGATAAATTCGGCTTCAGTCATATTAGCACGTAAAGCATAATTGGTTGCTTTTTGGTTTCCAATAGTCGATACTGTTTCTTTGCTCATGTTTTTACCACAAGCACTTCCTGCACCATGAGCTGGATATACGATAACATCATCAGCCAAAGTCATTATTTTTGTTCGTAGCGATTAATAATATGCAGCCAATTGATCTTGTGTCATTCCAGCAGCTTTTTGAGCTAAATCAGGACGTCCTACATCTCCTATAAATAAAGTATCTCCAGAAAAAGAGCATAATCTTTCCCACTTTCATCTATTAACAAATAGGAAATATGGCAGCCAATTGATCTTGTGTCATTCCAGCAGCTTTTTGAGCTAAATCAGGACGTCCTACATCTCCTATAAATAAAGTATCTCCAGAAAAAAGAGCATAATCTTTCCCACTTTCATCTATTAACAAATAGGAAGTACTCTCCATTGTATGGCCAGGGGTGTGTAACGCTTTTATGGTTATGTTTCCTAGTTTAATTTCTGTCCGTCGGTTGCAGAAACACAATCGTATCCACATTCAGCATTTGGACCATAAATAATAGGTGCGCCAGTTTCTTTGCTTAAATCGACATGTCCAGAAACGAAATCGGCATGGAAATGAGTTTCGAAAATGTATTTTAGTTTTACCTGATCGCGATTTAAACGATCTAAGTAAGGTTGTATTTCTCTGAGCGGATCTATAATAGCAGCTTCTCCATTACAGGTAATGTAAGTACGCTCCTTGTGCTAAACATCCAGTATAAATTTGTTCAATTTTCATTGTTGTGTATTCTTAAATAATGTTTAGCAAAGGTAACTTTGTTTTTTTGGAAAATAAGTGACTAATGTTACAGATTTTTTTTTGAGCTAAAATTTGTTTTAGATTTTGCTATATAAGTAAATATTTGTTGGGTGTAATTGATTGAATTTTTATCTAACACATAGAAACATAGGATTTATTATAAGAAAGAATACAAAAAGAAATACATTTCTTTCACATAAGTACAGCTATGTGCATTGTAAATAAGTGAAGCGTCTACTTTTAGCTAAAAAAAGCTATGTTTCTATGTGTTAAATATTATATCCAAATATAATTCAAATTCTAATTTGCGTAAAGCTTGAATGAACTTATAGCACTTACATGCTTTTAAAATAATTAACTGTTTGGCTATTTTTGAAGTAGCTAAAAATTTTTACAAAGACAAGGCGATAAAGTTTTTTTTATGACATTAAATGTTAGTTTTAATAGGTAAATTTGCGAAACCTCATAATAAAATAATATACGCTAGTATGGAAGAAATGCTTTTTTATGACCGAATGCAGTTTGCATTTACAATAACCTTTCACTACCTCTTTCCGCAACTTACAATGGGACTTTCATTAATCATTGTATATTTTAAATGGAAAATACCTTCGAACAAATAACGAACAATACAATCACGCAACTCATTTTTGGATGAGAATCTTTGCATTGAATTTTGCAATGGGTGTGGTTACGGGAATACCAATGGAATTTCAGTTTGGAACCAATTGGGCTAAGTTCTCGGAATTAACTGGCGGAATTATAGGACAGACTCTCGCCATGGAAGGGATGTTTTCTTTTTTCTTAGAATTATCATTTCTCGGAATATTTTTATTTGGAGAAAAACTACTTGGGCATAAATGGCATTTTGTCACCGGATTATTGATATGTATTGGTTCATGGGCAAGTGGCTATTTAATTATTGCAACACATTCCTGGATGCAAAACCCTGTAGGATATGAAATTCTTGAAAACGGAAGGTTTGTATTAACCAATTTTAAAGCCTTATTTCTTAATCCTTGGTTATGGCCTTCTTATTTGCATAATCAGGCTGCATCTATGGTAACGAGCTCATTTGTTGTTGCAGGAATTGGTGCTTTTTATATTTTAAGTAAAGAAGTATCTTGCTTACGGGAAGTTATTCGTTAAGACCGGGGTCATTTTCGGATTGATTTCTTGTGTAATTGTAGCAGTTCCAACGGGTGATTTATTAGCGAAAAATGTTGTAAAATATCTCAAGCCAGTAACTTTTGCCGCGATGGAAGGGATTTTTGATACTGAGAAAAAAGGATCTGAAATTGTTCTTATAGGTCAGCCCGATGTAAAAGATAAAAAACTTGATAATAAAATAGCAGTACCAAATATCTTGAGTTTCTCTATAACATACGGAAGCTGGCATGAAGAAATTAAAGGATTAGATCAGTTTGACGAAAGTGTTCACCCAACTAATATCTCTGGATTGTATTATGCCTATCATATTATGGTAGGATTAGGAACGATATTTATTGGATTGATGGCTTTTGCTGTTTTTCAGCTATGCAGGAAAATCATTCGAAACCAAATGGATTTTATGGTCACTGCTTTTTATGCTTCCATTTCCATATATCGCTAACACTGCAGGATGGTATACAGCCGAATTAGGGCGTCAGCCTTGGTTGGTTTATAATTTATTGCGTACTGCCGAAGGTGGTTCACCAACAGTTTCTTCAGGGAATACGTTGTTTACATTGTTAGGATTTATAGGATTGTATCTTTTATTGGGCATGTTGTTTTTGCTTTTGGTTGGAAAAATCATCAATAAAGGACCTCACACAGAAAAAATATAATTATGGAATTTTTTTGGTATGTAGTTTTAATGGGAATTCTAGCCGTGTATATTGTATTAGACGGCTATGATTTTGGTGCAGGAATTATTCATTTATTTTTTGCGAAAACAGAAAAAGATAAAAAAGCAATAACAAATGCAATTGGTCCTTTTTGGGATGCTAATGAAGTATGGATTATTGCGGCTGGAGGAGTTTTGTTTTTTGCTTTTCCAATATTATATGCTTCTTCATTCAGTGGGTTTTATTTGCCATTGATTATGATTTTGTGGTTGCTTATTTTTAGAGCAATAGGACTCGAAATGCGAGGGCAAATTCATCATCCAATGTGGGAAGTGATTTGGGACAAAGCATTTGGAATTGCGAGTTTACTATTGGCTTTATTCTTCGGAATTGCTTTAGGAAATATAGTTCGTGGAGTGAATTTAGGAATGGTTGTTAATGGAGTTTCGACTCAAGAAGCTCATTTTTTCTTTTTGCCTTTGTGGAATCCTACTTTTAGTCCGCAAGCGAATGAATTAGGGATTATCGATTGGTTTACGTTGTTTCTGGGGATTGTGAGTGTAGTAGCTCTTACTATTCATGGAGCAAACTGGATTATCTTTAAAACCAATTCTTCATTAAATGAAAAACTTAAAAATGTAGTTTTTAAACTTAATATCGTATTGCTGATTTTGGTATTTATATCCTTGCAAATCTGGCATTTTATTGAGCCAAAACCATTTCATAATTTTATCGAAACGCCAATTTTATGGATATTCCCATTAATTACCTTTATTGGGATTATCGGTTTGTTTAAAGTACGCTCCTATAAAAAAGACGGATCTGGATTTGTATTCTCGACTTTATTTCTTGTTGGAGGTTTTGCTTCAACGGCAGTTTCAATTTTTCCAAATGTATTACCGTCAACAAATAATGTCAATCCTTCCTTAACGATTTACAATGCAGCAGCTCATGAATATGGGTTATCAGTAGGAATGAGTTGGTTTTTTATCGCTTTGGCTTTGGTAATTGTATATTTTGTAATTCAATATAAAGTATTCAGTGGTAAAATGGACGATATTGGGTATGGAGAGCATTAAGGGTTTTTAGCCACGAATATTAACGAATTGATTTAAATAGCCATCGGTTTTAATCGGTGGCTATTTGTTTTATTGCAACAGATTAAAGGATTTAAGAGATTATTTTACGATGTCTTTTAAAAAATTAACGAATGAATTTGAGTATTTTTCGAATTCCCATTTTCCATTTCCGTGCATACTGGTGTAAATTGGTGCGTCGTTGTTTGTGATAGCTGCGATGTCAATGCAATATGGGTCAGCACCAGCGTCAGCAATTACAATATAATTCGAAGGCCAATCAGTAAGGACTTCTGATGTCATTGAGTTAAATGAATAGCCATTTTGGGATTTGATTAAATCTTCTGCGCCATATAAATTCAATCCTTGAAAGAATTTTTCATCATCAATAAACACGTTGATTGGAGAATAGTTTTTAAGAAATAACAGATAATTTTCGGGTAGTTTCCATTTTTGTTCTATGGCTGAAATTTTGCTTTCGTCAGCAATAGCAAGCCAATCTGAAGGATTTGATAAATCTTGCTGCTTACTTCTTTCTATTTCTAATTTGGCATCTAGCTTAGAAACTGCTTTTTCTAACTCTGTTTTTGGATTTTTTAGCGACGGATGAAATCTTGGTTCTTTATAGCCTGAGCCTTGTCTGTATTCTTTGCTTTGCCAATCTAATAATTCATCAATCCTGAAGTTTTCAATTTTCCAATAACCTGGATCTTGTGGTAAATCACGGTCAAAAGGCTGTTTGCTGTGTGTGGCAATACTTTTGATGGCTTTTGCGCGAACTTCTGTTGGTAAGCTTCCGTTTTGAACTAACTCAATGAGTGATTTATATGCTTTTGGTCCTTTTGTTTTTATAAGTCCATCGATTCCCCAATAAGTGAGTTCGGGTTTTGTAATTGTAAATTCAAAGAAGTCAATATAATTTGTTTCATCTTTTTCTACAAGATCAATAATATCAGTCAATAAGAAATTCCTCCAATGTAGCATTTTGCCATTTTTAGAATATTGGATAAGAATTTCGATGACTTTCTCTATCAGTAGAGGAGAAGCTTTTTATTAGTTTGTCTTTTATATTAGAAAGTTTACTTCCATCATTTTCTGTAAATAAACTTTCTTCAAATTGTTCGATTGTTTTAGCCATAAGGTTGATTCGTAATATCAGTATCAAGTTAAATGTACTGAAAAAAGTTTCCTTAACCTCATTTTTATTCAATGATTTTTTTAGATACACTTCTAAACATAGCCTTAAAAAAACGTTTTTCATCTTAGTCAAAGTTTTAAACTTTGACTAAGATTACTCAACAAGTAAAACTAAAAAACTATCGGCTTGGGACTTCTTTTTAAAAAGAAAACTTCTTTTGTAATAATATAAAATCCCATAACAAGTACAAACCAGCCAAACATTGGTTTTAATTTCGTGCCGTCAATTCTTTTAGAAAGTTGTGTTCCTATGAGCATCCCTAAAAGTGCAATACCTGAGATTTCTAATAGGAAGGTATAATCTACGGGAGTTCCGATATATAAATCTCCTCCAAAACCAATAGAAGAATTTATGAAAATAATAAGCAGTGAAGTTCCTACGGCTTGCTTCATCGGTAGATTAGCAAAGAATATTAAGGCAGGAATGATCAAAAAACCTCCGCCAGCACCAAGAAAACCAGTTACAATTCCAACTATAAATCCAATTATACTTAGTTGGGTATAATTTGTTGTAGTCGTTTTTAGTTCTGGTTTGTTTTTTCGGATCATCGAGATGGCTGCTGTTATCATTAATATTGAAAAAATCAGCATGATTAAAAAATCCTTAGAAACAGTATAGGAAGCAATAGAAAATAATGTTGCTGCTATTTGAGGGAAAATTACTTCTCGTATAATCAATATGGAAATAACCGATGGAACAGCAAAATAAAGTGCTGATTTTAGTTTGAGATTCCCCATTTTATAATGGCTGTAACTCCCAAATAAAGCTGTTAAACCAACAATAAATAAAGAATATGTAGTTGCTTGCCCTGGATTTATCTTAAACAAATAAACTAAAATTGGAATTGTAAGTATAGATCCTCCACCGCCAATTAAGCCTAATGATATTCCTATGATAATTGAAGCAAAATAACCTAAATATTCCATTGATTTTTGTTTTGATACAAAGGTTGTTTCTTAAAACGTAAGGCACAGTAACATTTATCACATAAGAAGTTTTATTATTTTATCCACAGATTTCACAGATAAAATGGATTTTTGTTGTTTGATTTCGCAAGAGATGGGGCAAAGACAAAAAACTTCTTTTTATTTGAATCTACTATAGCTTTTAATTGAGCTAATTTAGATTTAGCGAGCTCATTTTTGCTAAAAAAATAATCATTGAAAATCTTTTAATCTGTGGCAAATAAATTTATTTTAAAAGTTCAATTTGGTTTTGATTAAGTTTTACCAAACCGCGTTGTTCCATTTTTTTTAATAAGCGTGAAATTACTTCTCTTGATGTATTGAGTTCAGTAGCAATTTCCTGATGAGATGCTTTTAATTCGGAACAGCCACAAGCATCTTTATGGCGCTTGAGATAAAATTCTAAGCGTTCATCCATGGATCGAAAAGCGATACTATCTACAACTTCTAGAACTTCTTCAAATCGGTTTCTGTATGTTTCTATTACAAACTCGTACCAGCTGCGGTGTTCCATCATCCATTTATCCATTAAGTTTAGTGGAATCATGACTACTGAAACATCTTCGACTACTTTAGCCATAATTTGGCTTTTTTCGCTCTTAGTGGCGCAAATCATCGATATAGCACAAGCCTGTCCTGGCTGTAAGTAGTACATAAAAAACTCACCGCCATCTTCGCCTTCACGATATATTTTGATTTTGCCTTTAGTTATTAGAACGGTATTTTTTATGTATTGCCCAGTTCGCATTAATATTGTTCCAGCTTCTGAATCCTGTATAGTAGCATTGCTTTCGATAGCTGAAATTAATTCATTAGAGAAATTTGGAAAAATATTTTTTAAAGGGTTTTGCATTGAGTTGATTTTTTAAACACTAAGAAGAGTTTTTTACCATTAAGATATTAAGAAAAATTAAGACTACTGCTTAATGAAGCTTAACCTCTTAATGGTGAAATTTTAAAAACTCTATATATTGAAATTTATTTTTTTTGCCACAAATTTCACTAATTAATTTGTTTTGATTTATGAAACTTGATTTGTATTTTTTTATTAAATTGACTTTTAAAACTATAATTTATTACAAATATAGCCGATTATTATGGTATTAATTAGATGAAGATTATGTTTAACAGCCAATTTGCGCAAATAATAATATCCTATTTTCTATGGGTTTTGTAGACTATATTTTAAAAAATAATTTGTAGAAGCTAGAATTCATTGATTATTATATGTTTGCTAAAACGTTTTCTATGAATTATAATATAATTTGCAAATACAGGGTTTCTTGTTTGCTAAAAACGTTGTAATTTTACCTAAAAATACGATATCATGAATTTATCACAAGAAGATTGGGTAGCTCAGTTTGAAGCTGACGAAAATGCAGTTATACTTGATGTAAGAACTGAAGACGAATATAATGATGGCTATATAGAAAATGCTCTTAATATTGATATCAATAAAGGACAGGCTTTTATATATGAGCTAGAAGAATTAGATAAAAATAAAAACTATTATGTGTATTGCCGTTCTGGAGCCAGAAGTGCTAAAGCATGCCAAATAATGAATGAGATGGGGTTTGATAACGCCTACAATTTATTAGGAGGAATACTGGCCTGGGAAGGAGATACTGTAACACCATAAACAAAAAAGAGGCGCGTGCCTCTTTTTTGTTTTATAAAAACTAATAACCAAAAACTAAAATAACCAAATAATGAATTTTATACCAGAGGAATACCAAATAAATACTCCGTTGGTACAGGATACCTATCTTGTAAATGGAGAATTAAAAAAATGGACAGGACAAACCACACCTGTATTTTCTACAATTTCTTCTACCGAAAAATATACACCAACTTTATTGGGATCTATTCCTTTTATGGGAGAAACAGAAGCTATGGAAGTGGTTGAGTCAGCAACTACGGCTTACAACAAAGGACAAGGTTTATGGCCTACAATGAAAGTTGTGGATCGAATAAAATGTATGGAGAATTTTGTTTCTCAAATGAAAACTACCCGCGCCGAAGTTGTAAAATTATTGATGTGGGAAATCGGAAAATCATTAGGAGATTCTGAGAAAGAATTTGATAGAACAGTAGAGTATATTTATGATACAATCGAAAGTTATAAAGAGTTAAATACAAGAGGAGCAAGTTTCTCTAAAGTACAAGGTATAAATGCCATGGTACGAAGAGGACCACTAGGAGTTGTATTGTGTCTTGGCCCTTATAATTATCCACTGAATGAAACATTTTCATTACTTATTCCCGCATTGATTATGGGGAATCCTGTAATCTTTAAACCAGCAAAGCATGGTGTTTTATTGTTGTCTCCTTTATTAGAAGCTTTTAGAAGCAGCTTTCCAAAAGGGGTAATCAATATTGTATATGGTAGAGGCAGAGAGGTAGCATCGCCAATTATGAAATCTGGGAAAGTCGATATTTTGGCTTTAATCGGAAATAGTAAATCGGCTATTGCTTTGCAAGATCAGCATCCGAATAAAAACAGACTACGTTTAGTGTTAGGATTGGAAGCAAAAAATCCTGCAATAATTTTACCAGATGCCGATTTAGATTTGGCTATACAGGAATGTATAACAGGAACATTGTCGTTTAACGGACAACGTTGTACAGCCTTGAAGATTTTATATGTACACGAATCTATAGCTGAAGAATTTAATAAACGCTTTTCAGCAAAAGTAGATGCTTTGGTTTTTGGGAATCCGTGGGATAAATCGGTTTCACTAACGCCACTTCCAGAGCCAGAAAAACCACATTATATACAGGAATTAATTCATGACGCAACACATAAGGGAGCAAAAATAATTAATGAAAAAGGAGGATTGCATACAGAGAATTATATATTCCCTGCCGTTTTATTTCCTATAAATAAAAAAATGCGTGTATATCACGAAGAACAATTTGGACCAGTTGTGCCAATCTTAACTTTTAAGGATATTCAAGAA
The DNA here is from genome assembly GCF_056783245.1 of Flavobacterium sp. TC780. NCBI lineage: Bacteria > Pseudomonadati > Bacteroidota > Flavobacteriia > Flavobacteriales > Flavobacteriaceae > Flavobacterium > Flavobacterium sp. TC780. The sequence continues at coordinate 9,654 of NZ_JBXBAV010000001.1, forward strand.
CCTTTAAACGATATGGCTGAGTCTAATTATGGACAACAAGTAAGTTTATTTGGTAAAGACATCAAAACTATTGCACCACTTATTGATACATTGGTAAATTTAGTGTGCAGAGTAAACCTGAATAGTTCTTGCCAAAGAGGACCAGATGTTTTCCCATTTACAGGCCGTAAAGATTCGGCTGTAGGAACCTTAAGTATTCACGATGCATTGCGTTCGTTCTCTATTAGAACCTTCGTAGCATCAAAAGATAATGATTACAATAATGCCATTTTGCAAGAATTATTAAATAGTAAAGAATCGAATTTTATAAATACCGATTATATCTTGTAGTAGCTATTTTTTAATGTTTAAAGCCGTCTTAGTCCTTTTGGAATAAGGCGGTTTTTTTGTTCTTATTATATAAAGAGATTTTGTTTATTTGTAGTATTTTTGTTTCAAAATAATTTATCTAATTACAAAAAAATATGAAAAAAATTACATTAATTTTTGTTTCTTTATTTTCAGTACAATCTTGGTCACAGTCAGATCAAAAAATGTGGCTCCAAAAGAATAAATACGATTCGGCTATTTCTTACTTTAATAAAAATGAATTTGATGTAGCAGCAGACTTATTTTTATTTGCTTATAAAATAAAACCAGATTCTGAATTAGGAAAAATTTCTAAAAATAAATTTGATTCATTAAAACCAGTTATCAGAAAAAAACTAATCGATAAATTGGTTGGAACATGGAAAATGAACGGGAATATTCCGAGTTGGTCACAGAGGAATTTAAAGAGGGATAAGATTGAAAATGAGTTGATGATTATTGATTCAGATAAAATCTCGTATTATTTGCAAAATAATAGTACGAAAGAAATGAAACTGATTAAAAGTGAAGCGATTGTTTTTTATGATTCTTTTGAAAAAAATAACCATGTAACAGAAGTTTTGACTTCGGATATGCGATTATGGAGTTATTGTCTAGATGAAGATTTAAAAAATCTTCGAGCTATTAATACTGGTAAAGTAACTGCTACAGGCAAAACCAAAATTGATTTAAATAATGAAGAAATATATTACGAACGAATCAATTAGAATGGAAGGGATTCAATAGTATAAAATTTAAGTCTATTTAAAACCGTTTTACCCCTCTTGGAATAAGGCGGTTTTTTGTTTAATTTAGAAAGTATTTCTGTTGATCTAATTTCAAAATATTTATTTTGATGAAAATATAATAGGATAAATTTGAAAAATAATTGTAACAATGCAATAACATTTAAAACTAATATTTTAGGAATACGATTTATAATTATTCAAAACCAATTACCAATTATGAAAAGAAGAATACCCCAATTGTTATTATTTGCATTTGTATGCTTAGCGCAATATAGTTTTGCGCAGGAATTGTATATGCCAAGAAATATTAAAGAAGCGTACAAAAATGGAAACTCGCTCAATGGACGGGGAAACCTGAAAAAAATATTGGCAGAATCATGGTAAATATACAATAGATTTAATAGTAAATCCAGATACTAAAATCGTAAGCGGAACAGAAACTATTATTTATGAAAATAATAGCAACGATACATTAAAACATTTACCTATTCGGTTTGTAAATAATCTTCATAAACCGTCTTCACCAAGAAGTGGAAGTGTTAGTGATGATTTTTTGAGTAATGGATTAACAATTACATCGCTAATAATCGAAGGTGAAACGTATAAAGAAGATGGAAGAAGCTGGGGAACAGTAGAGAGTGTTCAAATGAATAAACCGATGCTTCCTCATTCTAAAATCACGATTAATATCGATTGGAATTATCCTTTATCTAAAGAAAGTGGAAGGGAAGGACAAATAGATAATACAACATTCTTTGTAGCTTATAGCTATCCTCGTGTTACAGTTTTAGATGATTATAATGGATGGGATATGTTGCCGCATACAGACCGTCAAGAATTTTATAATGATTTCAATGATTATGTATATTCTGTAAAGGCACCTAAAAATTATGTGGTTTATGGAACAGGAGATTTATTGAATCCAGATGAGGTTTTACAACCGGAATTTTCAGCGCGATTAAAACAATCCTATATTACAGATACTATTTTGCATATAGCAAATGAACAAGAGATGAAAAGTGGTCTGGTTACCAAACAGAACGATTGGAATATTTGGAAATTTGAAGCTAAAAACATTTCAGATGTTTGTTTTGGATTAAGCGATCATTATTTATGGGATGCAAGTAGTGTTGTTGTAGATAATAAAACAAATCGCCGTGCAAGTGTTCAGGCTGCTTATGATATAAAAGGAACTGATTTTGTTGTTTCTGTAAAAAATAACAGATATGCATTAGATTGGTTTTCGAATAATTGGCCAGCTAATCCCTTATCCATTTTCTAAAATGACTGCCTTTCAAGGTTTTGCTGATATGGAATACCCAATGATGTGTAATGACTCTCAAATGGGAGATCCCATTTTTGCACAATTGGTTCAGGATCATGAAGTAGCACATTCTTATTTCCCTTTTTATATGGGGACAAACGAAACGCGTTATGCATTTATGGATGAAGGTTGGGCTACTACATTCGAATATTTAATAGGTATATCGCAACGAGGCAAAGAAGCTGCAGATGAGTTTTATAAAAAATTTAGAGTAAATAAATACATCAATGATCCATCTGCAGAACAAGATCAGCCAATAATATCAATGTCAACACAAGTTTCAGGTGTTGGATATAGCAATAATTCCTATAGTAAATCATCATTGTCTTATTTGGCTTTAAAAGATTTACTTGGTGACGATCTTTTCAAAAAATCATTACATGCTTATATGGATAATTGGAACGGTAAACACCCAATTCCGTGGGATTATTTTAATTCATTTAATAGTGCTTCTGGGAAAAATTTAAATTGGTTTTTTACTAATTGGTTTTTTACGAATAACTATATTGATATTGTTTTAGATAAAGTAGATACTAAAGCCAAGAAAACTATTGTAACGATTAAGAATAAAGGCGGATTTGCAATTCCTTTTGATTTAAATGTTGTTTATACAGATAATACAAATGAGACATTGCACCAAACACCTGCAATATGGGAAACTAACCAAAAAAATGCTAAGGTTACTTTTAATGCCGCTAAAAAAATCAAATCGATTACTGTCGATGGAGGGATTTTTGTAGATGCAACACCAAGCAATAATACCTGGATAGCTAAATAATAATTTTAGATTTATATAAATAAAAACCGTCTGATTCTATAAAGAAAGAGACGGTTTTTGTTTTATAATAGGCTTTATTTTTATCGTGTAAAAACCAAATGATTGCCTTTTGAAAGATTTGCATCAAAATGATATCCTTCATAGTTAAAACCTTTTAAATCATCAATAGTTTCGGCATTGGTATCTATAATGTAACGTACCATCATTCCTCTTGCTTTCTTAGCGAAGAAACTAATTATTTTAAGCTTTCCATCTTTGTAATCTTTAAAGTCGGGAGTAATTACAGGAACTTTTAGGGCTTTAACATCTACAGCTGAGAAATATTCATTACTTGCAAGGTTTACAAATAGCTCCTCTTTTTTAAGTTCTTTATTTAAAGTTTTTGTAACAGTTTCTTTCCAATATTCATATAGATTTTTTGCTTCGCCAATAGGTAATTTTGTTCCCATTTCTAATCGGTAAGCCTGAATTAAATCCAATGGCTTTAAAATGCCATATAAGCCAGATAATATGCGTAGTTTATCTTGTAGAACATCTAGTTTTTCTACAGGAATTGTATAAGCATCTAAGCCAGTATATACATCACCATAAAAAGTAAATATTGCTGGGCGGGCATTTTCGGGAGTAAAAAGGAGTTTTCCATTCCTGATTACGTTCCCAGTTTAGTTGAGCCAATTTATCTGAAATATGCATTAATTCAGATAATTCGGAAGGTTTTTTTTGTTTTAAAACTTTATGAACTTGTCTGGCTTCTTTTAGTAAGCTAGCTTCAGTATATTGAGAAGTTGGTAATTCTTTTTCGAAATTTAAAGACTTTGCAGGCGATATAACAATTTTCATTTTCTACTTTTTTGTACAATATCAAAAGTACAAATAGAAATCAAAAAAATAATGGATATGGATTGATTTGTTTGATACTAATATAGATCTATTATATCAATGAATATAAAACAGGTAGAAACAATTTTATTTATATCTGTTTTTTTTTATAAAAATTAGTTTTAATGAAATTATATAGCTGGAAATGCTAAAAAACAAAAAAAGTGTGCTTTAGATTATAAAAGGCGTATAGTATGTTGTAAATTTGCGCATGGTAAAATTATCTATATATTATTTTACTGTTATTTTATAAAAATTAGAGAATTCGTGGCTAAAAAAATAAATTATAAAGGGGCTTGCAAAATAAAATTTTCGAAATTATTTCGCAAGCTTCTCAAGAACTTAATGTAGAAAGTTACGTAATTGGAGGGTTTGTAAGAGACTTGCTTTTAAATCGGGATTCCAAAAAAGACATTGATGTAGTTGCTGTAGGAAGTGGAATAGAATTGGCATTAAAAGTTTCAGAATTATTACCAAAACAACCAAAAGTGCAGGTTTTTAAAACATACGGAACAGCAATGTTGCGTTTTGAAGATACCGAAATTGAATTTGTTGGAGCACGAAAGGAGTCCTATCATTTTGAAAGTCGTAATCCTGTTGTAGAGAACGGGGACGCTTCAGGACGACCAAAACCGTTGTGATTTGACTATAAATGCATTAGCATTATCTTTGAATAATGATACTTTCGGAGATTTATCAGATCCTTTTGATGGATTAACCGATTTAGAAAATAAAATCATTAAAACTCCTTTGGATCCAGATATTACTTTTTCTGATGATCCATTACGTATGTTGCGTGCTATTCGATTCGCAAATCAACTAGGATTTGAAATTGAAGAAAATTCATTGAAATCAATTACTAAAAATGCGGAGCGAATCAATATCATTTCGGGTGAGCGAATTGTCGATGAATTAAATAAAATTCTTTCTACAGATAAACCTTCAATTGGTTTTTTATTATTGTTTCAAACAGGGCTTCTAGATATTATTTTGCCTGAATTAACAGCTTTGAATCAAGTAGAAGAAATAGAAGGGCACACACATAAGAATAACTTTTATCATTCACTAGAGGTTGTCGATAATATTTGCCCAAATACCGATGATGTTTGGTTGCGTTGGTCGGCTTTATTGCATGATATTGGAAAAGCACCAACGAAACGTTTTAACAAAAAACAAGGCTGGACATTTCACGGACATGAGTTTTTAGGTGGAAAAATGGTCAAAAAGATATTTGAGCGTTTGCATATGCCATTGAATAACAAAATGAAGTTTGTGCAAAAGATGGTTATCATGAGTTCACGACCAATTGTGTTATCACAAGATATTGTGACAGATAGTGCTGTTCGTCGTTTAGTTTTTTGATGCCGGTGAAGATGTAGAGAATTTAATGACTTTATGTGAAGCAGATATTACAACCAAAAATCCTGGGTAAATTCAAAAAATACCATAAAAATTTTGAAATTGTACGAAGGAAAATCGTTGAGGTTGAAGAACGAGATCATGTTCAAATTTCAACCACCAATTTTGGGATAGATTATGGAAATCTATAATTTAAAGCCATCTAAAGAAATCGGAATGCTAAAAGAAGCTATAAAAGAAGCTATCCTTGAAGGAGAAATTCCCAAATGAATATGAAGCAGCGTATGAATTTATGCTGAAAAAAGGAGAAAAGTTGGGACTGAAAAAAGTTTCAAAGTAAATGAGGTTCTAAGTTGCAAAGGCTAAAGGCTGATGTGTAAAAAATATAGTAGCGAACTTTTAAAGTTTATTTATTAACCCAAAATAGAGACTCTGTAACTTTGCGGCTTTGCAATTTTGCATCTAGAAAAAAATGAAAAGAGAAAATAAATCAGTAATCATTTGGCTTTTGTCAGGATGTTTTTTATTGTTTTTAATGGTTGTTGTAGGAGGGATTACCCGATTAACAAATTCAGGATTATCAATGACCGATTGGCACTTGGTAACAGATACTTTTCCGCCTATGAGTGAGGCAAAGTGGAATGAGGCTTTTGAGCAATATAAAAAGTTTCCAGAATATCAAAAGATAAATATTCATAATGATTTTCAGCTTTCAGATTATAAAATGATTTATTTCTGGGAATGGTTTCACCGTTTCATCGGGCGTATCATTGGACTGGTTTTCTTTATTCCTTTTGTTTATTTTTTAATCAAGAAGAAATTAGACAGTTCTACAATAAAAAAATGCATTGTTCTTCTGGCAATGGGCGTTTTCAAGGTTTCTTAGGATGGTTTATGGTACGAAGTGGCTTAATTGATAATCCAGATGTAAGTCATTTCAGGCTTTCACTGCATTTAACTTTTGCTTTTGTAACTTTTGCTTACACATTATGGGTGGCGCTGGATTTAATTTATCCTGAAAGAAATAGAATTACCATTAATGTCACTCTTCGTAACATTGCTAGGATAGCTTTGATTTTTCTTTTGATACAAATAATTTATGGAGGATTTGTAGCGGGATTAAATGCAGGATTAATTCACAATCATTGGCCATTAATGAGCGATGGAGAATTTATTCATGACTCCGTTTTCATTGAGCAACCAACACTTATTAAAAATTTAATAGAAGGTAAAAGTGGAGTGCAGTTTGTACACCGAACTTTTGCTTATGTAGTTGTTGCTATTATACTCTTTTTATACTTTAAAAGCACACAATTTGCTCTTAACAAGACGCAATCTACAGGGATTAAAATATTAGTTGTTTTTGTGTTTTTGCAATTTATTTTAGGCATTTTTACACTTTTATATCATGTACCACTTGCGTTAGGTTTGATTCATCAAATAATGGCATTTTTCCTTTTAAGTGCAATGACATACACATTACATAGATTAAGTAAATAAATAATAATTTTTATTTGTAAATTACACTGACTATATTGTCGTAACTTTTTTGTTTACAAAAACATGGATGTCTAAACTTGCTGCACAAGATAAATTTTATGATTTGTCAGATTATGGAAGACCTTTTGGAAGGTTTTTTGCAAAAAAGTTACAAAATACACGATTTACACCTATAAGATGTAACCTTGCTTTTTGGAATTTCGGGGTTAGTTGCGATTTATTGTATCCTGAAAAGTATTTTTATTGGGCAGGTTTTTTTATAATATTAAAATCTATTATTGATGCTGCCGATGGAGAATTGGCACGTATAAAAAATACACCGTCATATACGGGAAGATACCTTGATAGCATATTTGATATTATTTTGAATTTCTTGTTCTTAATAAGTATCTGTTATGTTTCTAATACAACTCTGCCTATTACAATCCTCGCCTTTCTATGTATACAGTTACAAGGTACATTATACAATTATTATTATGTGATTCTGCGGAATAAATCAATAGGAGGAGATACAACAAGTAAGATCTTTGAAGATAAAATTCCTAAAGCTTTACCAGGAGAAAATCAAAAATCAGTTATTATCTTGCATCAGGTCTATATTATCGTATATGGGATTTTTGATAAAATAATCCACACACTTGATAATGATGCGTATAAGGTTAAAACGTTTCCGAATTGGTTTATGACCTTCGTTTCTTTATACGGTTTAGGGTTAGGTGCTGCCTCCCTAACAACAGGAGCATGTATTAACCTTAGCAATACTATGAAGTTCAAATGTTAACATAA
>NZ_JBXBAV010000002.1:0-6905 GCF_056783245.1 Flavobacterium sp. TC780
AAGGTTAATACATGCTCCTGTTGTTAGGGAGGACACACCTAAGGAAAAACAATTTTGATTGTAACACATGAACCGGATATTGCTGCAATGTGCAAGAGAAATGTAGTCTTAAAAGACGGATTAATTATAGATGATAAATACGTAGAACAAGTTAGAGCATCAGCTTATGTTTAATATTGAGCGTTGGCAAGAAATATTTGAGGCAATCGCTAAAAATAAATTAAGAACCTTTCTTACTGGTATTTCTGTGGCATCGGGGATATTTATATTAGTTATTCTTCTTGGTGCAGGTAAAGGGCTTCAAAACGGAATCGAAAAACAATTCGAGCGTGATGCAGAAGGTATTATAGAGGTTTGGACTGGTACTACTACAAAACAATATAAAGGACTAAATCCGGGGCGTCAAATTCAGTTTAGAAATAGTGATTACTCGCAATCTGTCCAGAAATTTGAAGATAAATTAGATAAGCGAGCATCAACTTATAATTTTTGGGGAGCCTCAGTGAGTTATGGGAAAAGAATCTTCGACGTATCAATTTAGAGGTGTGGATCCAGACTATTTGGGGATTGAAAATGGTACCGTTGTTATGGGAAGATTTATAAATAGCAAAGACTTGGCTAATTATGAAAAAGTTGCTGTTATTGGAATGAAAATAAAAACAGATTTGTTTAAAGATAAGAATCCACTTGGAGAACAAATAGCAATAAATAATATCAATTTTAAAGTTGTTGGAGTTTTTACAGACCCAGCAGGTGAAAGAGAGGAAACAAGGGTTTATTTGCCAATAACAACAACCCAAAGAGCTTATGGAGTTGGTGATAAAGTAAGTAATTTGTTTTTTACTTTAAATAAAAAAGCTACTTATGAAGAGGCATTGGCAGAATCTGAAAAATTTAGTGCAGACTTAAAAGCGCTTTTGAAGAGTAAAAATATTGTAGCTCCAGATGATGATAGCGGTATCGGATTATACAATTCGGTTGAGAATGCAAAACAGGTATATGATTTAAATCTTTATATCCGATTGTTTTTTTGGTGGGTAGGAATTTGTACTATTATAGCAGGTGTTGTTGGAGTTAGTAATATTATGCTAATTATTGTAAAAGAAAGAACTAAAGAAATTGGGATAAGAAAGGCACTTGGAGCTTCGCCAATATCAATTGTTGGAATGATATTGCATGAGTCTATTTTTATTACAACAATTGCAGGTTTTATAGGTTTGTTAGCTAGTTTGTTATTGCTAGAAGTAGTAGGGCCAATGATAAAAAGTGAATTCTTTTTAAATCCTGAAGTTGATTTTAGTGTGGCGTTGACCACTCTTGTTTTGCTTGTTTTTGCGGGAGCAATGGCTGGTTTTTTTCCAGCATACAGGGCAGCAAAAATAAAACCTATTGTAGCACTTAGAGACGAATAATTATGTTTGATAGAGATAATTGGGAAGAAATTTTAGAAGCTTTAACTGCTAACGTATTTAGAACGGTACTTACAGCCTTTGGTGTGTTTTGGGGGATATTTATTCTAGTAATATTGCTCGCAGCAGGAAATGGTTTGGAGAATGGAGTTAAAAAAGGATTTGATGGAATTGCAACAAATACAATGTTTATGTGGAGTCAAACCACATCAAAAGCATATAAAGGTTTACCTAAAACCCGTCGTTATGATTTCAGGAATAGTGATGTAATGGCTTTAAAAGAGGCTTTGCCTGACTTGTTATATGTTTCACCTCGAAATCAATTAGGAGATTCTGATGGTGCGAGTAATAATGTGGTTCGCGGTACCAAAACTTCTGCTTTTACCATTTATGGCGATTATCCTGAGCTTATTAAGCAACAACCGATGACTATTATAAAAGGCCGCTTTGTAAATCAAGAAGATATTAAACATAATAGAAAGGTTGCTGTTATTGGAAAAGGAGTTATAACTGGACTTTATGGAAAAGAAGAAGATCCCATGGGGACTTACATTAAAATAAATGGAATAAATTTTATGGTTGTAGGGGTATATTATTCCAAAAATCAAAATAATGGAGGTGCAGAAGCAGAGCAAAAGAACATATTTGTTCCTTTTACAACGTTTCAACAAGTGTTTAATTATGGAGATAGAGTAGGTTGGATGGCACTTACAGCAAATGATAAAACTTCTATAACTGATTTAAAACCGAAAATTATAGAAATAATAAAAGAGAGGCATTCAGTTAGTCCTAAAGATGATAGAGCAGTCGGGAATTTTGATTTGTTTGAACGATTTAACCAAGTACAGGGATTGTTTACAATCTTAACATTTATTGCTTATTTCGTGGGTACATTGGTTTTGATTTCTGGGGTTATCGGAATTTCGAATATCATGCTTATTGTAGTGAAGGAGAGAACTAAAGAAATAGGAATTCGACGAGCATTGGGAGCAACGCCAGGAGCAATTCGAAGACAGATACTTTCAGAATCTATATTTTTAACAATTATTTCAGGGATGTTAGGGATTGCTGTTGCTACAGGAGTTATAGCAATACTTAATATGGTTCTAGCATCGATGCCTGAAGATAGTAATACGATGTTTGCTAATCCAACTGTAGATTTAGGGGTCGTTTTTGTAGCATTATTAATTTTAATAGGATCAGGTTTGTTGGCAGGATTTATTCCAGCTCAAACTGCAATAAACGTAAAGCCTGTAGATGCTTTACGAACAGAATAAATTATCAATCAATAAAATAATCGATTAAACAAAAAACAAAATGAAAAAAGGAGTAACCATAACCATTTTAATTTTTATTGCAGCAGTCTTCTTTGGTGCTTTGTATTATTTGTATGCAAAAAATCAAGAGTCCCCAATTGTTTACCAAACGGAGAAAGCTGAAATAAAAACGATAGTTAAAAATACAATTGCAACGGGTAATATCCAGCCTGATGAAGAGGTACTTATCAAACCCAATATTTCAGGAATTATTGAAGCTGTTTATATTAAAGCAGGAGAAAGTATTAAAGCAGGAGATATGATTGCAAAGATTAAAGTTGTTGCAAATGTTTCGAATGTGAGTAATACTCAAAACCAGGTTCAAACGGCTAAAATTGCATTGGATAACCAAGAAAAATTATACCAGAGACAAAAAACATTATTTGATAAAGGAGTAATTTCTGCGAATGATTTTGATGCGGCACAACTAGCTTACAAACAGGCTAAACAAAGTTATTCATCATCAAAGCAAAGTTTCGATATTGTAAAAACTGGAACTACATCAGGATTGGGAAATTATGCTAATACACTAATCCGATCTACTGTAACTGGAATGGTATTAGATGTGCCAGTAAAAGTAGGAAATCAGGTTATTGAGAGTAATAATTTTAATGAAGGGACTACAATTGCGAGTGTTGCAGATGTTGGAAAGATGATTTTTGTTGGGAAAATTGATGAATCAGAAGTTGGAAAAATCAAAGAAAATATGCCAATTGAAATTACGATTGGGGCTATTGAAAATAAAAAATTTGATGCAACTTTACGTTATATTGCACCAAAAGGAGTAGTAGAAAATGGTGCAATTCAGTTTCAAATAAAAGCATCCCTTGAAAATAGAGATGATACATTTATTAGAGCAGGTTTGAGTGCTAATGCATCAATTATACTAGAGAAAGCAGAAAAAGTTTTGGCTATAAAAGAATCACTAGTACAATTTGATAAAAAAACTCAAAAACCATATGTTGAAGTAGAAACTGCACAACAAAAGTTTCAAAGAAAAAATATTGTTTTAGGAGTTAGTGATGGAATTTATGTGCAGGTAAAAAGTGGAATTACAGCTACAGACAAAATAAAAATTTGGAATCAGGGCTTGATAAAAGAAGAAGAAAAAAAATAAGTAGTAGCTAAAAAAGAATTTTTGGTTTTTAAAGAATGTTAAATTTGTATAGTATCTTTGCTATGCTTTGATTCAAAGTTTATGAAAAATAATAAATATATTTATCTTGTTTTTGTCTTACTATTAGGAGCGTCAATACAAGCGCAAACTAAAAAATGGACTCTTGAAGAATGTGTAAAATATGCATTGGACAATAATATCTCGATTAAGCAATCGGAACTGGATACAAAAAATATTGCGATCGATAAAAAAGATGCATTTGGAAAATTTCTTCCTACTGCCAATGCGCAAGTGTCACATTCATGGAATATTGGTTTAAATCAAAATATTACAACAGGATTGCTTGAAAATCAAACGACACAATACTCCGCTATTGGAGCGACTGTTGCAATTGATATATATAAAGGATTGCAAAATCAGAATGCATTACGAAAAGCAAACTTATCAATAGTAGCTTCTAAATATCAGTTGTTGAAAATGCAAGAAGATATTTCGCTTAATGTAGCTAATGCTTTTTTGCAGGTACTTTTCAATAAAGAAAACTTAAAAGTACAACAGGAACAGCTTGCAATTAATGAAAAACAATACACACGTTCAGATGAGTTGGTAAAAGCAGGAACAATTCCAAGAGGAGATTTGTTAGATGTAAAAGCAACAGTAGCAACAAGCAAACAAAATGTTGTTATTGCAGAGAATACATTGCTAATCTCTAAGTTAAGTTTAGCGCAGTTATTACAATTGCCAGAGTTTAATGATTTTGATGTAGTAGATGATACCAACGTTGATGCAGGGCAAACTATTTTGGCACAGTCGCCTCAGGCAATTTATGAAAAAGCTAAGGAAACGAGAACTGAATTAAAAATTGCTAAAACAAATCTTGAAATTGCAGAAAAAAATGTTACTATTGCCAAAGGAGCTTATCAGCCAACTCTAAGTGCTTTTTATAACTTCAACACAAGAGCAAGTTATTCCGATATTGTTAAAGGTGCAATCCCTGATGCAGCAAATCCAACAAAACAAATTGGTTATGTACAAGGAACAAATCAATCAGTTCTACAAAATAATTACACTCCAGTTTTAGGAAGTGCAGCGCCAATTTTTGATCAATTCAGCGATAATAAAGGACAGTCTTTTGGAGTACAATTAAACATTCCAATTTTTAATGGCTTTTCTGTAAGAAATAATGTAGAACGTAATAAAGTAAGTTTAGAAAAATCTAAGATTGAATTAGAACAAAAAAACTTAGATTTACAGCGTAATGTTTATACTGCTTTCACAGACACAAAAGGAGCTTTAAATGCACACGAGGCAGCTGTTGTAGCTTTAGAAGCAAGACAAGGAGCATACGATTATGCAAAAGAAAAATTTGCAGTAGGTTTAATGAATGCTTTTGATTTTAATCAATCACAAACATTACTTACCAATGCGCAATCAGAAGTAATTAGAACAAAATACGATTATATCTTTAAAACAAAAATATTAGAATTCTATTTTGGAATTCCTATTGTTCCAATAGTTAAAAACTAGTTTATTATGTCAAAAAAAACAATTTATTTCCTATTAGGAGGAGCAGTACTAGTTATTGCGGCCTTAATTGGATTTTCGAAAGCAGGTGTGATAGAGGAAATAAAGATGCTGGTACAGAAGTAGAAGTTGCAAAAGTAGTAGCATCGACTATTGTAGAAACAGTTTCGGCAACAGGAAAAATTCAGCCAGAAATTGAAGTGAAAATTTCATCAGAAGTTTCGGGGGAAATTATTGCACTAAATGTAAAAGAAGGACAGGTTGTTAAGAAAGGAGATTTATTGGTAAAGATAAATCCTGATTTATATACTTCTGGATATAATCGTACCCTTTCTAATCTGTCAGGAACTAAAGCCAGTTTAAGTCAATCAGATGCGTCTTTTAAAGAAGCAAAGGCTAGTTATGAGAGAAATAAAAAATTATTTGAGAAAGGAATAATTTCTAAATCAGATTGGGATAAGGCAATTGCGTCTTTTGAAGTAGCAAAAGCATCGAAGGAGAATGCTTATTTTTCAGTGCAAAGTGCTTCAGCATCTGTAAATGAAGCGAAGGATAATTTAAGACGTACTACAATTTACGCTCCTGCAGATGGAACAATTTCGGTACTTAATGTTGAGTTAGGCGAACGTGTTTTAGGAACACAGCAAATGGCGGGAACCGAAATTTTAAGAGTTGCAAACTTAAATAATATGGAGGTTGAAGTAGATGTAAATGAAAATGATATTGTAAAAATTAAAGTTGGAGACGAAGCAAATGTAGAAGTAGATGCTTACTTGAAAAAACAATTTAAAGGTATAGTAACTAGTATTTCTAATTCAGCAAGCAGTACTTTAACATCAGATCAGGTAACTAATTTTAAAGTTAAAGTAAGAATCTTAAAAGAGTCTTATAAAGATTTATTGGAAGGGAAACCAGAGGCTTATTCTCCTTTAAGACGGGAATGACAGCTACGGTTGATATTATAACAAATACAAAAAAGAATGTGCTGGCAGTGCCAATAAGTTCAGTAATTGTAAAATCGGATACAGCAGCAGTAAAAGAAATTAAAATTGAAGACCCAAATGATAAAAAAGTAGCTCCCAAAAATGACAAAAAATTTGAATGTGTTTTTGTGAAAGAAGGGGATAAAGCTAAAATTAGAATCATAAAAACAGGAATTCAAGACGATACAAACATCGAAGTAATGTCAGGGCTTAAGGCAGGAGATGTGGTAATTACTGGGCCATATACAACAGTCTCGAAAGATTTGAATTCAGGAGATAAGGTTAGTCTTAAATCTGATAAAGTAAAAAAATAATAATGACTAAGACAATCTAGTTCTAAAATAGAATTAGATTGTTTTTTGTTACCATAAAATAAAAAATTAGTTTGGCTTACATTCTCAATATTGAAACCGCTACAAAGAACTGTTCTGTTGCTTTAGCAAAAGAAGGAAAAATAAGGTGCTGCCTCCCTAACAACAGGAGCATGTATTAACCTTAGGCAATACGTAACTGAACGAAGTACGTTAACATAGAAATAACTGAACGAAGTAGGTTA
>NZ_JBXBAV010000003.1:0-13339 GCF_056783245.1 Flavobacterium sp. TC780
AAGGTTAATACATGCTCCTGTTGTTAGGGAGGCAGCACCTAAAAAAGAAGTATCTCTAAGTGTTGGCTTTAGTACTTTCCGTGGAAGCTTAGATTTCACAGGGCCTTTAAACGAATCTAAAACTCTTTTATATCGTGTAAACGGAGCATATCAGGAAGCAAAATCATTTCGGGATTTAGTAAGCAATAAATCTTTTTTGATCTCGCCATCTTTTAGTTATATCCCCAATGAAAATCCGCAATTAATACCGAATTAATTTTAAGCGACATGACTGGAATTCTGGATCGTGGTCAGCCCATTTTTGGTGCTGTTGCAGGAGTTACCAATTTAAACAAAACACCAATCAGTTTAAATCTGGCCGCTCCGAGTGATTTTTTCAATCAAAAGAAATGATTTTCACGACAAATTTCGCTCATAAATTCAGCTCCAAAATTGGTTTTAATGCGCAGTACATGAAACAATCCTGGACCGAAAATCTTCAAGAACACAGAACCACAAATAGTTTTGCTGTTGATATGGACAATAAACAGTAACCAATTTAGCAATGATGCAATTTGTACAACGTCAGCAATATTGGGATGTTGATAATTTGAGTGCCTATTTAAATTTCAATTTAAAAACTGGAAAAATAAAACATAAATTATTAGTTGGTTATGATTTAAGTAGTTGGAACAAAACCAAAGGTGGTGGACAAAATGCAGCTAGAGGTTATTTATTAAAGGATGGAACTGTGGCAAGTTCATTTGTTCCTGCAAACGTGCGAACTATCAAACCACAACAATTGATGGTGTTGTTTTACCCAAACCAAATGTCAATTATTTCAATTTAAATAATCCTACTTATACACTCATTAGCCCTGAAGATTATACTCTCGTGAGAACTGCCTTACCAGCTTCACTCACTACAACAAATGCATTTTACATTCAGGATCAGATACAGTGGGAGAAATTTACCTTTTTGATTGGTTTACAAATGGATGGTTTGAAGACATTACCAACTACAAATCAAATAACGAATTAAAAGTCAAAAAAACGGCCTACTGCCTCGTGTTGGTAATGTACGCTGTTAAATAATGAAATTAACGTCTATACGACTTATCTAGAAGTTATCAGCCACAATCAAACACGGTGACTTTAATGCCACAGACAGGTTCTTTACCAGCTGGAAGTTTGTTTGCTCCTCTTGAAAGTAATCTAAAAAGAAGTGGGGCATAAAAACTTCCTTTTTTAATAATTCAGTAAGTTTTAACGCGGCGATTTACGAAATTAATCAGCGTAATATTTTAATGAATGCCAATGATGCTGCAAATCCTGATTTATTGGTTACAAGAGGTGCAGAAAGAAGCCGTGGTTTTGAATTTGATTTAGCAGGTTTTATCACCCCCGATTGGCAAATAAACGCTTCGTACAGCTATATAGATGCCAAAATAACCAACGATCGTGATCCTTCGTTAATTGGTGCCAGAAAACAAAATACTCCAAAAAATAGCGCCAATTTGTGGACACGTTATAATTTTAAGTCAGACTCAGCTTTAAAAGATCTTGGGGCTTGCATTCGGGATGAATATCAAAGCAGTAAAGTGCCTTGGTTTACCAGAACTTTTACGCTTCCCGATTTTACAGTTTTCGATGCTGCTTTATATTACAAACCGAATAAAAGCAATATGCAAATTGCCTTAAATGCCAATAATTTATTAAACAAAACGTATTGGTTAGGTGCTCAGAATTATTTGCGATTGTTCCTGGAGCTCCCAGAAACTTAAATCTTACTGTAACTTATAAATTTTAATTTATATGAAATCATTACAAATTGAAATACTAATAGCCAAGCATTTTAGAAATACTGTTTTTAAAAATAAGGCAGTATATATTATCACACTATTTATTGGGATTATTTTATTCTATGCTACCTTTTCTGGCTGGGAAAATTATACCAGTCAAAATGAAACCAGCGAAAAATACCAACACGAATCACGTGAAGATTGGCTAAACAATCCTGATAAAAATCCGCATCGAATGGCACATTACGGAAATTTTGCTTTTAGAAAAAGTACTTCTTTAAGTGTTTTCGAATTTGGAATGGAGCCTTTTTTTGGCAATGCCATTTTTCTGGAAGCACACAAACAAAATACAACCAATTTCTCTGAAGCAGGATTCTCTAACAGTATGCTTCGTTTTGGAGAAATCAGTATTGCTATGGTTTTGCAAATTTTATTGCCTTTACTAATCTTTTTTCTAGGTTTTAATGCAATCGCAGCAGAAAGAGAAGATGGAACATTAAAACTGCTTCTAAGTCAAGGAATTAGTTGGAAACAGCTTTTGTTTGGAAAAATAGTAGGGATCGCAAGCGTGATTATAATACTTTTTATTCCCTTGATTGCAGTATTAGTTTTTATCTGGTTGCTGCTTCAGAATTTCTCCATTTCTACCGACGAAACGATTAAGATGATATTGTTTATACTATTCCATTTTATTTATCTGATTTTCTTTTGCATCATTGCCGTTCTAATTTCTGCTTCAAGCAAGACTTCTAAAAAAGCATTGATTTCTTTGATTGGAATTTGGTTAGTTTTCACGATTATTTTACCAAGAACCACTCAGGCAATCGGAGCTTACATTTATGAAGCGCCGTCAAAAGTACAATTCAATAGCGACATCAAAAAGATATTCTGAAGCAAGGAGATAGTCACAACCCGAATGATTTACACTACAAAGCAATTAAAGATTCGCTTTTGAGCATTTATAAAGTCGATTCAGTACAAAAACTTCCTTTTAACTATTCGGGATTTATCATGAGTGAAGGAGAAAAAATAAGTTCTCATATTTACAACAAACATCTGGAAACTTTACTTCAGGTTTATGAAAAACAAAACAGCTTTTCTAAAACAGTCTCTTTTTTAAATCCGTATATCGCGATAAAAAATTTATCGATGACATTGTCCAATACCGATTATGATTCGTATATCGATTTCCAGAAACAGGCTGAAGAATATCGTTATAATATGGCACAGAAAATGAATGCTTTACAAGTTAAATACATCAGTAATAAAAAACCAGGGCCAAATGATAAACCTTTAACCATTGACAAAGAGCATTGGGCTGATATTGCCGAATTTCATTATGAACCTAAAAAAGTTTCAGCTGTTTTTGAGGTCCGAAATTGTTTCTATTATTTCTATTGTTCTCTGGATCATAATCCTATTTATTTTAATTCGGATGAGCTAAAAACCTTAAAGCCATTTAATATGTTAGTATTACTTTTAAAAATTTTATACGATCAAAAGGTACAAAAGTTGCGCTGATACTCCTTTTTAATTATCGGATTCATAAGCCTTTTGAATTTGGTCATCAATTTCAGCAGAAACAACAAAATAATATTACCGAAGCAGCAGTTTATCAAAAAGAACATATTGCCAGAAATGCTGCTTTCCATAAAGACGAAATGGGGCTTTTGCTTTATTATATCAAGTTTTCATTAGTTAATGAAACACTACCTATAAATAGTTTGGCAATTGGTCAGCGAGATGTAAATCCGTCGATACAAAGTGTTACGATTCGCGGTTTAGAAGCTCAAAAATACGATGCTGAACTCAATAATCCGAACAACCTCTTATCTGGAAATATCGATTTTAGCTTTGTGCTGATTTATCTTTTTCCGCTTTTAATTATTGCTTTTTCGTATAATTTGGTTTCTGAAGAAAAAGAAAGTGGAACCTGGAAAATTGTTGCCACTCAAAGTAAAAACACGTTTTTATACATTTTGAAATTATTTTATGTCCGAATCATAAGTCTGATTGTACTTTTAAATATCATTCTTTTTATCGCTGTATTGATTCTGAATATCCCATTAAACCAAGCTTTTTTCACTTTTTATGCGCTCGGGATTTTGTATATTCTATTTTGGTTTGCTGTAAGCTTTTTTATTGTTTCGCTACAACAGCATTCTAACTTTAATGCAGTTATTTTATTGACAATCTGGCTGTTTCTAATTATAATCCTGCCAGCGGTTATAAATACCTATATCGTAAATAAATATCCGATTCCAGAAGCATTAGAATTAACGGTAAAACAACGCAATGCCTATCATGAAAAATGGGATATGGATAAAAAAATAACGATGGATAAATTCTACAGCCATTATCCACAATTTAAAAGCTATCCTTTGCCAGAAACAGAATTCAGCTGGCTTTGGTATTACGCTATGCAGCAAGCAGGTGATGATGATTCGGCTAAACAATCTCAGGAATTAGAGAATAAATTGCAGCAACGTAATCAAGCGAGCCAATTGATAGCTCAATTTATTCCGACTTTACATACTCAAATTCAACTCAATGAAATTGCCAAATCGGATTTAGGAAACCAACTTTTATTTTTGAAGGAAACGAAACATTTTCACGAAAAAATGCGTCTGTATTTTTATCCTAAAATATTTGATAATGTTGCCGTATCTAAAGAAAACTGGCCCAAATTTAAAGTTGAAACGTTTACCGATCCATCAGAAATCAGTTTAACAAAGACTCTTTTACCTTTGCTTCTTTTCAATGTATTGTTAATTGGTCTCGGCTGGAGGAATTTAAAAAACAATCATCAAACCTTTTAGAAAAGTTATAAAGCCATTTGATGCTATTTGTTAATTTTAAATTCATTTTTTTGGTTTAAACCAAAAAAAGAGGTTGTCTAAAAAGACAACCTCTTAAAATAATTTTATTTAATTATAGAAAGTTTATTCAATAATAAGTTTTTGAGTGGATGTATTTCCATCTTGCTCTACTTTTATAATGTAAACTCCCGTTGGCAAATTATGAATATTTAATTCTTTGTTTTCTGTTTGTATAGTGAAAACAATTTTTCCAGACATATCCGCTATGCTGATATTCTTTGAACTGCTAGATGTTGTTTGTACATATACTTTTCCGTCTTTTACTGGATTTGGATAGATAACAAATCCATCAATTGTATTGGTATGTAACTCCCAAACTAGTACAAGCTGTAGCCGATACGTTTATTGTACGGGTCACCGACGATTCATTTTGCAAAGCATCTTTTACGGTATACGTCAGGATATATTGCCCTGGCGTGTTTGTATCAACTGTTCCTGATAACCAATACTGCTGAAGTGATGTCTGCTCCTGATTATCTTTGGCAGTAAAACCCGCTTCTACATAGGCACATCCATTATCCAAAGAAACTATAGCGTCTCCTAAAAGCGTGATTACTGGTTTGCTTTTTCGATGGTTACTGTCCAATTCGCTATCGTTCCATTTTGAGCCATTACATTATAACTACTGGCAAAGTATAGTTTAATGCTGTTACTCCACTATTTTGGGGATAAGTCCCGATGCGCAATGTTGCAAAATCTGAAGTTTGGAACATTGGAATAACGCACTTAAATTAGCATTATTAGCAACAAAAACTTTTACCGTTTTTAAAACTGGATCAATTACACTTTCTCCTACTTGGTTTGCTACTGAATAACTACAATACTTAGCTTCGGATTTTTGGCATTTAATGTAACAGTATAATTAGTTTCAGAAAGTTTATTCTCCGAAACTACAGTCACTAGAAAACTATTTGTATAGTCTGAGACAACTGCTTTTGAATTTACTTGTTTTACTCCATCTATATATAACGCTGCACCTGGTGATACTGTAAAATCGGCAATTAAATTAGATACATCAATTCCATACGTCAATGTCTTTAGTTGCATTACTTCCTACAATATCAGTATTTATTTCCTGAGCTAGCCCTGGATTAGATGCTGTTTTAAAATCATAAGAAAGTAATTTACTTTCATTGTTCAATCCTGTTAATACTTTTATAGTATGGGTTTCGGAAATTCCGGTGTTGAAACCAATTCCTTCTACTGTTAAAGTAACTGGATTTGTATAATCATTTACAGTAACCCCACTAACTTGTGTAATCCCGTTTATTTTTGCAATACTTTTCATTCCTAAATTATAATTAGCAACTGCCTTTCTTATATCTGTTCCATCCTTTAATAATATGGTATGCGTTTTGGTTGCTACATCATAAGAGGACGAAAGTTGATTTGCAAATTCTAACTTTTGCAATAAAACAGGAACATTCCAAAATTTACCTTCTCCCTGACCGTTAGTATCTGCATTGGTTATTACTGCCGTATTGTCGTTTGTAGTACTATCGAAAACAAATTGCTTGTCTCCCTCTGAAAATGAATAATGTGCAACTAGTCCTGGTTCATTTCCTCTGTACTTTGTCAATGCATTTGCAGCAATTGTTGCCTGATTGCGGACTCCTGACCAAATACGAACTTCATCTATATTCCCGTTAAAACCACGAGCCAAACCTGCGTTATTACCAAAATAAGCTGGTGAAGTTGCGTTTGAAGATGCGGCACTTGCTGTACCTGTACTTGTAAACGGAACTGAAACTCCATCTATATATACCGTATAAACATTAGCAGCACTCACTGTAAAAGCAATATGCTGCCAGGTATTTTGTTTAATCGAATTTAATTCTGTATTTATAACATATGAATCTCCTGTTCCTTTAATAGAAAGCACTAAACTATTTTCTTTATAAAGACCTAGATTATTAGCATTATGTACAAAAGCCAACACTGAACTTTTCTCTAGAAGTCTTCCGAAAACTGATGATTGCTTCTGATTAATCCATGCTTCGAATGTATAATCATTAGTAAGATTTAATGCTGGAGTACTGTCTGTTTTTACAACATCATTTATTCCATCAAAAGTTCCTGTTACATTGGTTGCATAATTTGCGTGCGAAAGTGTTACTGATTTAGAATCGTTTGTAACATCAGTATCTCCTGCTAATTTGGTATACACATCAATTGTATAATCTCCAGGAACTCCTAAATCAGCTTTTGCAGTAAATGAAAATTCAGCTGATGCTCCTGCTGCAATGGGACCAACTACATTTTCTATCACTTCGTTTGCACCATTAATGGTATACGCTATTGGAAAATTAGCAATTGAAATATTTGAATAATTCTTAATTGAAACTGTAACCGCAACTGGTTTATTTCCTGGTTTTGTTGGAGCTGTAATTTGATCTACACTGGCATCGGCAACTGTAGGTCGCAACACATTAATGGTATATTCTTCCACCTCAAAATCTGATCTTGAAGTTGTTAATTCATCCATTGTTGGCCCAAGGTTTACATTATAATATTCGTTAGAAGAACGTTGCATGTGTATAATACGCATTAATTTCTCCCCTGCAGTAGTTCCTGCGGGAATAGTTATCCCTGCATTGCTTAATCTATTATTATTTCTGAAATAATGTGTACTTGTTGTTGACGGAATTATAGGTGATACTGAACCTTTTAAAGTATTTACCCAAAAATTTCCATCATAAAATTCTTCTGTTAAATCACCATCGCCATTTAAATCAATAATTATCATTGTAAATACGCCAACTGAACTTGTTTTATCTCTGGTAAGAGGTGCTTCTGATCTCGTAACCGTAACTTCTGGCTGGTAGGTAATCCCTGCATAAACCGGAATTTTTATATTCTTAAAATCTGAATATCCAGTGGTTCCTGAAGTATTTACAACGGCATCCCATTTTAATTTAGAAATAGCATATCCATTTGTATTGGTATGAACTGGTAAATCGTTTTTATTGTATACCGTTTTTTCAATTTCATTATTGATATTATCATCATCTGCTATATTAACACCACTTTTAATTATATAAGTAGCATCCAGAATAGATAAATCTGCTTTGGTAGTAAAAGTAAAATCTACAGTTGAATAGGGATCAATAACAGGTACAACATCAGTAACTTTTGCCCCTCCATTGATTTGATAAAATACTGGGTGATTCGTTAATGCAACAGGTCCTAAATTGCTAACTTTAATTATTATCCTGTGGGCTCCTAATTTTTTCCCATTAGCATCTGGACTTACTATAGAAACGATACTTGCATCATTGAGAGGTTTAGTGACAATTGGTTTGGTTACACAAGAGATATTTGCAATCCAACCAGCCCTATTTGTACTTCCATCCGAAGTAAACTTGAACGTTAATTCTCCGTCAGCAGCTGTAGATGTTAATGATGAGGGTAGAGTAGTTCCTGCAAATTTCCCTAATAAAGGGGACGAATCCGTTGGTCCATTATAAACATATAAAAAATCATAGCCTGCTTCAAGATTAAAGGCACTAAAGTCAACTTTAATACTGTTCCCTGCAATAGCAGGTTTAAAAGTCATTGTCTCATTAAGTCTATTTCTGTAATTTGAAAAACGCCCTCCACTATCCGTAAATAGTGTTGAGCAGGTAGTTAAAGTGGCTATTGATCCCATCAACACATCATTATAGACTGTTTTAGTGATTGTATTATTATCTGGAACTGCATCACCTTGATAATTTACACTTCCTATCACAGTATACTCTCCTGAGGCAGAAAAATCTGCTTTTTGTACAAAACTATACGATACTTCGTTAAGCGGATTAATCGGCCCAGGAATTGTCTCTACAACTGCTGGACCTCCATTAATTGCATACGAAACTGGAATATTACTTACTGCAACCGAGGAGTAATTGTAAACGGTTATTGTAACAGTTTCTGTGGCTGTAATCCCTATATTAGATGTAAACGAAGTTACTGCCAGATCTGTAGCGGTAGCCTCAAAAATGGCAATATTATCTATAAAAAGAGTGTTGTATACGTCTTCATCATTTATCTCTTTGAAATTATTATCTATTACAGACTCAAGAACCACATTAAATGTTGTTCCTGCATAAGCTGATAAATCATATATTAATTCAGTATCCCCAGTTAAAACGGTTCCGCCATAAACTGTTTTATTTTCAGAACTTTTTAATTCCGTTCCGTTTACCAATACTCTAAAAAAAGTTTTATTGGTTAAATCAATATTATTCCATTGCAAATTAAACTTCATGCGAAGTTTTTTCCCAGAAGACTCTGTGGCATCAATATCACAAAAACTAATTTTTTTTATATAATCGGGATTATTTATAAACGCATTCACATCTGTACTTGCAACCCATGCAGATGCAGATTTAACAATTGATCCCTCCATTTTTACCCCGTCAGAAAACACATCCTTTATTTTTTGATTGTAATATGTCATATTTCCTGCTTTTCCTTTCGAGAGCACATAATTTGTTGCTTTTCTTGTATTAAAATCTTCAAGAAAGGGCAAATTTGCTGCACTTAAAGTCGGTTGAGAAACGGGGTCTACATTCACCGCTTTAACTCTTTCTGAAACGATCCCCGTAGCAATATCGACCGTACGAACTGAAAACCAGTTGTCCTCCCCTACTGTAAGATTTGTAAATGTATACGTAGGATTGGTAACTGTTGCCACGACATCAAAGGTATACCCATTCATTTTCAAGACCTCATATTTTGCTCCTGCAATAAGACCCCAATCCATTTTATAAGAAGAAACACCACATGCAGCTGGTGCAATAACTAGATTTTTAGGTTCGGTTATAATAGTAAATATTCTCTTTAGAAGTATCTATTTTAGTACCCGCGATAATTCTTATTTTACAGCATCAGCAACTAATCCGACGGTACCTCCATCAAAATTTCTTGCTGCCGATGGAATACCTTTTGCTAATAATACGGTAATTCATTCCTCCATCAACTGAATATTCAAGAGTAAATGGCTTTGCTTCTCCTTCATAATCCCAGCGGATATATTCTGTAGATTCTGTATCGAATTTTTCACCACCTATTGGATAAGTTAGAATTAATTCTGGAGCCACATAATCATATACTACTGAAAACTCCTGAGTGAATTAGAGGAACTGTTGTTCCTGTAACAATAATTTTATAGGTTCCTGCAGCAGGATTATCCAAGGTTATTTGTTCGATATTATTCAAATTGTCAACCCCTCTTATTGCATTTGCATTAGGGGTTGTAGGGTTTAATATCCATGGTAAAGTAGTTGCTCCGTCTTTTACAATTTTGATATCTAAATCATTAACCTGAACAGCCGCTGCACCTGGTGTTGCCCCAATATCTGAATAGGCTAAGCATTACTTTTAACGAAACCAACCCGGCGGAACTACAATATCTTTTTCATAAGTTGCCCCATTGGCAACACTATGCGGTGTAGAACATATTTTTATCAATACTTTAATGCTCTTAGTCCGTTAAGATTACCATATCCGTATTTATAATCTGGACCTGGATTACCAGCATCTTTGGCCGTATTAGTTACTAAAGCTTTCATTAAGGATGCCAATGGTCTTGTGCCATAACTATTTTTATATCTTTCATAAAGTAAAGCCACTGTACCTGTAACACCTGGGGTAGCCATAGAAGTTCCGTCATAACCGGCATACGAGTTGCGATAATCTAATGAATACACATCAGTACCTACCGCTGCTATTTGAGGAACTAAACGCCCGTCAATAGTAGGCCCAAAACTACTACTACTCCAAATAGAATTATTCGCTTTAGTATTTGCAACATGCAATGTATTTTTTGAATTTTTGGTACAGGTATTAAATCCTCCAGGGTATGTTTGTTTGAGAATTTCCATTGGAGTAAATAGTTAAAAGATAAGGATATCCACTGTTACATCATCATCGCCACGATCTCAACGTCATATCTATACGGGATTAAACCCTGCTCCAAGGTTAGCCTTCCATAAGAATTTGATGTAATCTCTATATCATCTCGCTGAACAGATAATACTCTTTCTTGATAATTAGATAATCCATTAGATTGGGTATTAAAATTCCACCATACATTTTTACTTCTGGGGCCATTCCTTTTGCTCTTGGATCTAATAAACCTGCTCCTCCAATAGTCCCTGAAACATGCAGTCCATGATCACCATAATCTTCACTTTCTTTAATCGTTACTCGACCAGTATGATCTTTATGTGGTTCCAGATTTCTATCCCAAACCCCAACTTTCACCCCTTTTCCAGTTAATCCATATCCCAATCCTGTAATACCTGATCCTAAAACATTGGTTTTATGGGAAGTCAATCCAGGAACATTATCACTTTCGACAGGTGGAGAAATTAACTCGATATGCTGAACCCAACTAAATTTAGCAATCTCTTCTAATTTTTCCTTGGGAGCCTGCAAATAAACCGTATTAAAAAAAATCATCTATGGTACTGCTTTTCACAAATAAACTTCCCAAATCTTGCGAAATAATCGTAGGATCGACTCCCTTGAAATAACTTACAACTACTTTAATTCCATTCCCCTCTAAGGCATAATCAGGGATCCCATTCTGAAGAATTCGGGCTAATTTGAATTTTGGTTCAACTGAGGTTAAAGCTCTTAATATTTTTAGAACTATTGCCTTTAGTATAAAACTCTGGATTAATTGCAGCATAATAGCTATTATTGGATACATAACTCAGTAAAGTTACCCCTTGCTTTTTTAAGTTTTGCTGCTCCGTTACAGAAGGAATTTCATTAAACTGCAGCAAAACGTAATCGGTTTTTGGGCTTTGTTTGCTTGTCCTTTTTTTAAATTCTTTGACCTGATCCTTAAAATTGGCTGTTGTTTCTATTTTATTTCCATTTATAGAAACAGAAAAATCATTCTCTGATTTCTTTTGTGACCATAACGTAATAGTCAAAAAAATCATAATTAAACTCAGTAATTTTTTTTTCATAAGTAATGTATTTGGTTAATAATTAGTTGGAATAATTCTAAAAACGCTTTTGATAATTTTGTTTTTGAGATAGTACTTTCGTACTGATGATCAATGTGCTATTAAATCTGTGTCAATAATCGAAGCTGAGAGAATAGGATTTTTAAATCGTAACTTCTTAGTTTGGATTTGGAGCTCCAACATGTGTTTTATATCAATTTTATAACAACTTCTATTAAAAAATTATAAACCTATATAATCATCCATCCCTTGACCTATTAAAAATAAAATCTAATATTATAATTTTTAAACAAAGCTTTACAAAAAAATAATACGCATCTATACTCAAAGCTTTAATTCCCTAATAAATTAGGCACGATAAATACTATTAATCCAGCTATAATTTGTAATAAGCCCATACATTTAACAATAAGAATAGGTGAATTACTAAGGCTATTGCTTAAACAAATTTTAAAATTTGAAGGGAAAATCAATATTTGCAGTATGCTGACCAAAAAAGGAAAAATCATCACCTACTTTTATAACAAACAAAAGAAGGTGATTGAGATCTCACAGAAAGATTTTTGAGTGGAGCAAACACTCTCCCCTCTCCCTCTTGCTCCTCTATAAAATAAAAGAAAGAATCAAACCGAATTAAAAGAAATGAGCCCGATACTATATCGGGCTCATCATTATTAAAATCAGCTATAAAACACTCTTAATCACTAATATACAAATATCCTGATTTTTCAACTCTGCTTCCATTATCATCATATTCCAAAATATAAAAATAGGTTCCCGAAGGAAGTTTATCTCCTTTACTTATTGTTGTTCTTCCTTCTGAAATTCCTTGAAAAGGATTGGTGACATTATCATAATTCTTTTTTTCGTAAACAAGAACACCATACCTGTTAAATATCTTTACGTTATTATCAGGATAACAATTGATTCCTTCAATTTTAAGTGTATCATTCATTCCATCACCATTAGGTGATAACGCATTAAAAATATCTGCCAAACAAGAAACATGTACTGTTTGTGTATGAGTACTGCTATTTCCACATCCATCATTTGCTGTCCAGGTCCTAATTAGACTATATCTGCTGCTACAATCTCCATCAACTCTGGTTTCTGTATAATCAACTGTGGCTGTTCCGCAAATAGCTGTAGCTGTAAGTATAGCTGCAGGTGCAATAGAAGCACAATTTACTTCGATAACTGCTGAAGCCAAAGACTCTACAAAAATTGGTGCTTGTGGTATCTTTTATTGTTATAATTTGAGTATGAATAACTTTATTCCCACATGCATCAACACAGTCCAGGTTCTTTTCAGTTGGTAATTTTTTGCACAACTTTCATTGATCCTGGTCTCAATATAATTAACTGTAGCATTCGAACAATTACCAATTGCTGTAAGTGTTGCAGCTGTAGGAATTGGAGCTAAACAATCAACTGTCATATCTCTTGGTAATGCTTCTACGAAAACAGGTGCTGTAGAATCAGCTACTGTAATTGTTTGAACCAAATTTGTGGTTAATCCTCCGCAATCTGTTAAGGTATAACTTCTTGATACGATATAAGGTTTTCCAACACATCCAGTACCTCCATTATTGGTATCTGCTACTTTAACTGCAACTGTTCCATTACAATTTGATTTTGTATTTGTAACCGCATTTATATTTGCAATTGGAATATCGGCAATACATTGCAAATTTAAATCTGCTGGTATTGTTCCT
>NZ_JBXBAV010000004.1:0-24856 GCF_056783245.1 Flavobacterium sp. TC780
TATGTATTGCTAAGGTTAATACATGCTCCTGTTGTTAGGGGAGGCAGCACCTGTATTTACTTCCTGAAGCACAAGGAAAAGGAATGGGTAAACTATTAATTGATGCTGTTGTAGCAGCAGCCAAAGAAAAAGGGGCGGATATTGTTACTTTGAATGTAAATAGATTTAATAAAGCAGCATCTTTTTATGAAAAAATGGGATTCGAAATTGTAGCCGAAGCCGATATTGAACTAGATCACGGGTACTTAATGGAGGACTTTATTATGGAAAAGAAAGTAAAATAATAACCTGTTTTATTTAATTCTTAAATAAGTTAGAATTTTGTTTTAGTAATGCCAAAATTGGCAATGTAGTGGAGTTTTAAAAAACTTTTTTGTAATATTACTATATAAATCATTTATTGAATGAGAAAAATAAAATACAAAAAAGGCCGAAAACTACAACCTTATTCATTAGAGTATACAGGTCGGCATAAAGAGACTCAGTCAGAAATGCAGCTTTTTGTTTACGATGATTTAGATATCACCGAATATGAGAATTTTAATTTATTGGCTTTAAATACCTGTATTGATCACAGTAAAAACAATTGGCTTAATATTCATGGTTTAAACAATATTGATCTTATTAAAACTATTGGAGCGTATTTTAATGTGGATGGATTCATGCTTGCCGATATACTTAATACAACCAAAAGAACTAAACTACAAGAACAACAAGAAATCCTCTTTTTTAATATAAAATCACTTTTACCTTCAGAGCATTCAGATAATATTAGTGTTGAGCAGATTAGTTTTATAATAAAAGATGGTGTTTTAATTTCTTTTCAAGAAAAACGGAGTGATTTCTTTACTCATATTCGTGAGCGTATTAGGCAACATGCTGGAATCGTTAGAACTAAAAAAGTCGATTATTTGCTTTATTTATTATTAGATGCCGTGATGGAAAACTTCTATATCACGCTTGAGGATGAAGAAAATAAAGTTGAAGAACTAATTAATATTACTAAGGGAGATACAAATCCTATTATTCTTGAGAAAATAGAAAAGCATAGAGATAATTTCAATTTCTTGAAACGTTCTATCATTCCACTTCGCGATTCTTTGTATGATATTAAAAGCATAAAAGACGACAATACATTTAATGGAATAGAAAAGGAAAATTTCAGTTTTTTTGCACGTTTACATCAAAAAACCTAGAGCTTTTAGAGCAAATAGAGTCAGATATGAGCTCATTAGAAAGTGCTTCTAATTTTTATTTTTCGGCACAAAGCCATAAAATGAATGAGATTATGAAGACATTGACTATAATTTCGGCAATATTTATTCCACTTACTTTTATAGTTGGAGTATATGGAATGAACTTTGAAAACATACCAGAACTTAAATATCAGTATGGTTATTATTCTGTTATGATTGGAATGTTTTTGTTGGTGATTGCATTAATTATTTATTTTAAAAAAAGAAGATGGTTTTAAGGAGATAGTTGATGATATATTTACTAGCACTCCAGAATGTGTATTGAAGTTAGGAGGAAATAATATAGGATAGAGTTGTCTTTTATATGACAAAAATCAGTTGAGACAAAGAGGAATTCTTTTATTTTTGCTTTCAAATTTAAAGGGATTTATGACTAGAAAACCATTTTGATTTAGGTTAGTTTTCTAAGTTTAGTGGTTTAAGTTTTTTTTAATAGTTCAGCATAGGATTTGGATTACTTTTGTAATGTTTTAAAGAATGAATTTATGAGTAAAGCGGTATATATAGCGACAAGTGAGCAGAATAGTGGGAAATCTATTATTACTTTGGGATTGATGAGCATGTTAATGGGGAAAACTGCCAAAGTAGGCTATTTTAGACCCATTGTTGAGGATTTTATCGATGGAGATCGAGACAATCATATTGATACAGTATTAACGCATTTTAATCTTGATATAGCCTTTGAAGATGCGTTTGCAATAACCAAAAGCAAATTAATTAAGAAAAAAAATAAAGGTAAGATTGGTGAAGTTCTAGATTTGATTATCGAAAAATACAAACGTCTTGAAGAACGTTTTGATTTTGTATTGGTTGAAGGAACTAGTTTTACAGGGGAAGGTACTGCAATTGAATTGGATACAAACGTATTAATTGCAAAGAATTTAGGAATTCCTACTATTATTTTAGGATCAGGAGTTGGTAAAACACTGGATGAACTAATAGATAATCTTTCACTTGTTTATAATTCATTTAAAATAAAAGATGTTGAGGTATTGGCGGTTATCGCTAATAAAGTACAAATTGAGAACATAGAATTAGTGACTTCTGGATTGCAAAAAAGCTTACCTGAGGGGGTATTGGTAAATGCAATTCCTATCATTTCGAGTTTGAATCATCCAACGATGCAAGAAATTGTTAATCATCTAGGGGCTAAAGTTTTATTTGGAGAAGCTTATTTAAACAATCAAACTGGGCATTTTAGTGTTGGAGCAATGCAATTACATAATTATTTGGTGCATTTAGGAGAAAACTCACTAGTAATTACTCCTGGAGATCGTGCTGATATTATTTTAGGTGCTTTGCAAGCAAATGAATCAGCCAATTATCCAGCAATTTCAGGAATTGTGCTTACAGGTAATATTTTACCAGAAAATAGTATTTTGAAATTAATAGAAGGGTTGTCAGCAATCGTTCCAATTATTGCTGTAGAAGAGGGAACGTATCATATTACGAATAAAATAGGGGCAATCAAATCGCAAATTTATGCTAATAATAGTCATAAGATAGAAACTTCAATTACTACTTTCGAAAAATATGTTGATTTAGATAGTTTATCTGAAAAATTAATCACTTTTCAAGCAGAAGGGATGACGCCAAAAATGTTTCAATACAATATGGTTAAACGAGCCAAACAGCATCGTAAACACATTGTCTTGCCAGAAGGAAATGATGATCGGATCATTATGGCAGCTTCAAGATTATTAGATATGGATGTTGTTGATATTTCTATCATTGGAGATAAAAAACAAATCGAAAATAAAGTGACTGAGCTAGGGATTACTTTTGATTTTTCTAAAGTCAATATTATTAATCCAGTAGAATCTGATCTTTATGAGGATTATGCAAATACATATTATGAGCTTAGAAAGGCTAAAAATGTAAGTATTACAATGGCAAGAGATTTAATGGAAGATGTCTCTTATTTTGGTACAATGATGGTGTATAAAGGTGATGCTGATGGAATGGTTTCTGGAGCAGCTCACACAACACAGCACACGATATTACCAGCGCTGCAATTTATTAAAACCAAACCTAATTCATCGGTAGTTTCATCTGTGTTCTTTATGTGTTTAGAAGATCGAGTTTCGGTATTTGGAGATTGTGCTATAAATCCAAACCCTACTGCCGAACAATTGGCAGAAATTGCTATTTCTTCTGCAGAATCTAGTCTTGCTTTTGGGATAGAACCAAAAATAGCAATGCTTTCTTATTCTTCTGGTTCATCAGGAAAAGGAGATGAAGTTGAAAAAGTAAGAACTGCAACAGAAATTGTTAAACGAAAACGACCTGATTTAAAAATAGAAGGACCAATTCAGTACGATGCTGCAGTAGATAGAAGTGTTGGAAAAAGTAAAATGCCAGATTCAGAAGTTGCGGGTCAAGCAAGTGTACTTATTTTCCCTGATTTAAATACCGGAAATAACACTTACAAAGCCGTACAAAGAGAAACAGGAGCATTAGCAATAGGGCCAATGTTACAAGGGTTAAAAAAACCAGTTAATGATTTAAGCCGAGGTTGTACCGTAGATGATATTATAAATACAGTTGTAATTACAGCCATTCAAGCACAAGGATTATAAAAATATATACATGAAAATATTAATATTAAATTCAGGAAGTTCCTCTATAAAATATCAATTAATGCGAATGCCAGACAACGAAGTAATTTGTTCTGGAATGATAGATAGAATAGGATTAGAGAGTTCGAATGTAACTTATAAAACGAAAGATGTTTCTTTTGAAGAAACAGCATCGATATTAACACATAAAATTGGATTAGAAAGAGTTGCTAACTTACTCTTAAATGATGAAATAGGAGTAATAAAAGCTACTTCAGAAATTGATGCTGTTGGACATCGTATCGTTCATGGAGGGAGTCTTTTTTCGGATACAACAATTATTACCGATGAGGTTAAAAACAAAGTAAAAGAGCTTTCAGAATTAGCTCCGTTACATAATCCAGCGCATTATGTTGGGATAAATGTAGCCGAAGAAATTTTCACAACTGCAAAACAAGTAGCTGTTTTTGATACTGCTTTTCATCAAACAATTCCTGTAGAAGCATATAAATACGCGATACCCAATTATCTTTTAACAGAAAATAAAATACGTGTTTATGGTTTTCATGGAACTAGCCATAAATATGTTTCTGAACAAGCAAAAGAATTATTAGAGCATAGCTCTAAGATTATCACAATACATCTTGGAAATGGATGTAGTATGACAGCAATAAAAGATGGAAAGAGTATTGATCATACCATGGGGTTTTCTCCATCAAATGGTTTGATTATGGGTACACGAGCAGGAGATATAGACCAATCGGTTATCTTTTATATGATGAAAAACCTAAATTATACTGCCGATGAAGTAAATTCAATTTTGTTAAAACAAAGTGGTATGCTTGGACTTACGGGTTATAGTGATTTACGTGATATTGAATCAGAAGCAGAAAAAGGAAACAAAGAATGTCAGTTGGCTTTGGTTATGAATGCCTACAGAATTAAAAAATATATAGGTTCTTATGCTGCTGCTTTAAATGGTTTAGATGCTATTGTTTTTACCGCAGGAATAGGAGAGAACTCGTCGCATATAAGAAAATTAGTATGTACGGATATGGAATATTTTGGAATTGAGTTAGATAACGATAAAAATCAGATTCGTTCTAAATCAAATCGCGAAATTAATACTGAAACATCTAAAACTAAAATTTTAGTAATTCCTACAGATGAAGAGTTTGAAATTGCAAATCAGGTTTATCATTTACTTAAAAACTAAATAAAATTAGATATTTTATGAAAATAGCTTCTCATTGAGGGGCTTTTTTTATATGTGAAATTGAATAAATGTGATTATATTTGAACATAAATACCAATATTTTGAAATCAAATCTTCTTAATTTATTTTCCCTCTTCTTTATAGCATTTCAAATTCAGGCTCAAGAATTACTTCCTTTTGTAGAAAACTATAATAAGTCTAATTACGAGGGAGATAATCAAATTTGGAGTATAGCTCAAGGAAATGATAATGCAATGTATTTTGCAAATAATCATTATTTAGTGCGTTATAATGGGGTTGTTTGGGAAAAGTATACGTTACCAAATAAAACTATCATTCGCTCAATTATGGTTGATGGTGATAAAGTTTATTCAGGATCTTATAAAGAATTTGGATATTGGTATCGACAAGATGGAAAAATGAAGTACATTTCTATTTCTAAAAACAGAAAAGTATTTGATGAAAATGAGAATGAAGAAGTATGGAAAATCTTCAAGTTTAATAATTTAATTTATTTCCAATCGTTTAATCAGATTTTTGTTTATAACGGAAAATCAATCCAAAAAACGAAGTTGCCATTTTTGATATCTTATTGTTTTGTTGTTAATAAGCAGCTGCTTGTAGCTTCTGTAGAACACGGTGTTTTTGTTGTAAATGGAAGTAAACTAAACCCTGTAAAAGGTTGGGAAGCATTAAAGAACAATGTTATTCATGCTATTGAAAAACATCAAAACAAAATATACATCTTTACACATAAAAAAGGAATTTTTGTAGAAGAGAAGGGGCGTTTAACTACTTGGGATCATCCATTAAATGAAGTTCTAAAGAATGCAAACATAAATGTAGCCCGGTTTTTAAAGAGTAATAAACTTATAATTGGTACAGCTGGTGAAGGTGTTTATATGTTTGACTTTAACGATAATTCTTTTAAAAATATCAATAGGAAGAATGTATTGATGAACAATTCTATTTTAAGCATCGGATTAGATAAAGAAGATGATTTATGGTTAGGATTAGATAATGGAATAGCTCATATTGAAGTTACCTCACCAGTTTCTATTTTTTATGATAATTCGGGAGTTTTAGGATCTGTATATTCCGTAGTTAATATCGATAAAGAGTATTTAATGGCATCTAATCATGGTGTTTTTAAGTATACAGATAAGAAGCTTTCTTTGATTCCTAATAGTCAGGGACAAGCATGGAATATAAGTAAAGTAGATAATAGGTATTTTATTGGCCATAATGAAGGAACATTTTTGTATGAAAATGGAAAGTTCTCTAAGTTAAATACGATAAATGGAGGATGGAATTTTACCAAAAGTAGTATTGGTAATTCTTATTTTCAAGCAACTTATAGTGGTGTTGTTGTTTATAAAGATAGTAACAATTTGGAACAAAAAAGTAGTTCTAAAAGGATTAATGAAACCTATAAAATATGTTGCTCAGAACAAAAAAAATGAAGTATGGGCTGCTGATAATTATAGGGGATTATATAGAATCTTGTATAATGACAATTACGAAACAGAGAAAGTAGAAAATGTTACACAACACAGTAAAATTGGAAATGATTTTGGTGTAAAAATATTTGAGTTCAGAAATGAAATTCTGTTTTTAATAAATAAAACGTGGTACACTTATAACTCGATCACCAATCAATTAGAAAACAATGAGCTTTTTAATTCTAATTTTAAGAATATTTCAGATGTAGCTGCTATAGATGAAAATCATTTTATATTGTTACAAGATGGACTTTTGTACCATATTTATGCAAATGGAAATAAATTTATATGGAATAGTATTCAGGAGAAATACTATAAAGGTAAAATCATTAATGAGAATCTGAATATATTTAAGAGTAAGAACAATTACTTATTGAATTTAGATGATGGTTTTATATCCTTTAAACTAAAAGAAATAAATAAACTAAAATTAGATTTAAAGATTGAGGCATTCAATGATGAAAACTTAATTGAAAATAATTCAAAAATAAATTATAATTCAGAATTACGAATAAATGTAATCTCAGGTTTATTTGGGGCAACAAAACCAAACTTATTTTATAAAATTAATGATGAAAATAATTTTAGATCTATAAAAGGTGGCTTGATAGTTTTAAATAACTTAAATAGTGGATCACATAATATCGAGATATATAAGCATGATGGTTTAAGTTACAGTAAAATTTCAGGTTTTGATTTTATTGTTGCAAAGCCATGGTATTTTTCTTCTTGGATGCTTTTATTGTACTTGTCTTTTATAGCAGGTGTTTTATATGTTTACTATAGATGGAATAAAATGCGGTATTTGCAAAAATTAGAATTAAGAGAAGAGGAACTAAGACATCAGAAAGAAATTCTAGAAATGGAATTGAAAGCTGAGCATGATTTGAATAGTCAAGAGTACCAAAAACATATTCTTGAGCTTGAATTGCAAACCAAATCATCAGAGGTAGCAGGTAAATCGCTTTCTATTGCTAAACAAGGAGAAATGATTGAGAAGATCCAAAGCATTCTTGATGCAGAAACAGATTTTAATAAACTTAAAAGTGAAATTAAAAAAGCTATAAAAATAAATGCTGTTAATAAGCATGAGTGGGAAACTTTTGAAAACAATCTAAATCAAATTCATAATGAGTTTGTGACAAACCTCTCTCAAAAATATCCAAATTTGACTTCGAAGGATATTAAGCTTTGTATTTATTTAAAAATGAATCTTTCTTCAAAAGAGATAGCTCCTTTACTGAATATTTCGTTTAGAGGAGTAGAGCTACATCGTTATCGATTAAGAAAGAAATTGAACTTAGTTCAGGATGAAAACCTTTCTAATTTTTTATTGAATCTATAAAAACATCTTAGTTTTTTAGAGATAATGCATTATTTAACTTTAATTTATGTCAAATTACAATACATCATTACTACATCATCATGATGTAGAGTGGTGTTTTTTTATTTTGTTTAATTTGCTGTTTATTAGATGTTTGTTGTGTGTTTTGTGTAGTATGATGTAGTTATGTAGTATTTCTATTTAACGTACTATAACGTTGTAATTATCTAAGTTTGGCAAACTAACTTTAACAATTTATTAATATATGAGAAATCTTATTTTTAGCTTATTAGCGCTCATTCTACTTCCAGCATACATGTCTGGTCAAGTAATTAAAGGTAAGGTTTTAGATTCACAGGGTATGGCAATTCCAGGAACAATGGTTGTCGCCACCGAATCTAGAACTTCTACAGACACAGATTTTGATGGTAATTTTGAGATCAAAGCCAAAGTAGGCGAGCCTCTAAAAATTAGCATGGTCGGTTTTGAAGCTACTACTATAGCAGCAACTTCAGCACCTATGAGTATTGTTTTAAAAGAATCTCAAGACACAGCTTTAAAAGAAGTTGTAGTTATTGGATATGGGACAAGAAAGAAAATAGATAACACTTCGGCAATTACATCAATAAAGGCAGAAGAGATTACCAAAACAAAAGTATTGAATGCTTCACAAGCTATACAAGGTAAAGCTGCGGGTGTTCAGGTTATTTCTTCAGATTTACCAGGTAGTACACCTTCTGTTGTTATTAGAGGTTTAGGTACTGCATTAGGAGGAAAAACACCATTATATATAGTTGATGGTATGCCTACAGAAAATATCAACAATATCAATACGAACGATATTACTTCGTATGAGATATTAAAGGATGCATCTTCTTTGGCTATTTATGGTACAAGAGCTGCAAATGGGGTAATAATTATTACTACTAAAAAAGGTAAAGGTGACAAAGTTTCTGTAGAAATCGAAAGTTTTGCAGGAATTAGAACACCTCTTAAAAAAGTAAAAATGGCTAACAGCGCTCAATATGCTGCGTATTCCAATACAGCTTTAGGAACTAATAAATTCCCAACAGATCAACCTGTAAATACAGATTGGTTTGATGAAATTACAAGAACAGGATCTTATACTCAAAATAATATTTCTATTTCTGGAGCTTCAGAGAATATAAAGTACTTTTTTAGTGCAGGTAACTATGAGGAAAAAGCGATATTAAATGGTTTAGATTACAGTCGTACTAATTTTAGAAATAATAATGAATATAAAATTTCTAAAAAACTAACATTAAGTCAGAATTTTAGTCTTACTTCAACTAAATCTACTCCAAAGCCTTTAAGTGCTTTTACAAATGCCTATAAACAATCTCCACTTATTCCAGTATATTTTTCTAATGGTCAATATGGTGCACCTTTTGTTGATGGTGATGGATTTGCTAGTCCAACAGGTAGTTCGATCAATAATATTGGAAATCCTGTAGCTCAATTGGATTTTTATAATGAGCAACAAAGAAGCATTACTTTGCAAGGAGGATTGAAATTAGATTATGACATTGTTAAAGGATTAAAATTTACTTCACAATTTAATGGAGAATATTATTCTTGGAAACAATATAACTACGATGATACTAAAAACATCTGGTTAGCCGCTAATCCAGCTCGCCGTGCAGAAGATTATCTAGCCAGTTCAAATATCAATTTGTTAACAAGAGGAAGAGAGCAGTACTATAATTGGAATTTATCTAATTACTTGACTTATAATAAAAATTTTGCAAATATTCATGATATAGAGTTAACTGCAGGTATGGAGACATCTGTAAAAGGACCTAGAGAAAAATTGACTATTGCTAGAAAAAATGTAAGCCCAGATTCTAATTATTGGTCTTTAAATAATACAAAAGAAGGACATGGTGTTGAATACGTGGGTACTACAACGAGTTTATATGATGTAACATTTAATGAAAGTAAATTAGCATCTTATTTTGGACGTTTTCAATATAAATTAATGGATAGATACTTGTTAACAGGGACTCTTAGACGAGACGGATCTTCAAATTTTGCTAAAGACTACCGTTGGGGAACTTTTCCATCACTAGGTTTAGGTTGGGTTGTTACCAAAGAAAGCTTCTTGAAAGATGTAAAAGGTGTGGATTTGATAAAACTAAGAGGAAGTTGGGGTAAATTAGGTAACCAAAATGTACCACTTAACAATCAAGGTTTTTCATCAGGACTTAATAGTTATTTAGGAGGTTCAATATTAAATGAAGGTACAAGTATTACTTCACAAATAGACCCAAGTTTAACATGGGAAACTACAGAAGAAGCTTCTGCAGGTATAGATTTTGAATTCTTAGATAGCAGATTAAAAGGATCTTTTGATGTTTATGATAAAAATACAGATAATGTAATTTTAAATATAAAACCATTTCCAACTTCTGGTATTGTTGATGCGTCACCTTCTCACGTTGGTGAAGTTTCAAATAAAGGATATGAAATTGCTTTACGTTGGGATGATAAAATATCTGATAACTTGAGCTATTGGGTTGGAGGTAACTATTCTAATAATAAAAACAGACTTACAAGTTTAAAAGATGTGTCATTATCACAGGTAATAGGAGGAGATTTAGGTAATGGACACAATACTAAATTATTGTATAATAATTCTGTTGGGCAACCATTAGGAAGTTTTTACCTATATGAATATGCAGGTATAGACCCAGCAAACGGAGACATGTTATATTACACTGCTTCTGGAGAAAAAGTAACTCAAAATCTTTTATCTGCAACTAATGATAAAAAATATGTTGGTTCAATTTTACCAACTTCTAATTATGGAGTTTCATTAGGTGTTGTATATAAAAACTTCGATGTTTCTGTTGACGGATATGGAACAGGAGGAGCAAAAGTATATAATGGTAAAAAAGGGCAACGTTTAGGAGGTGAAAATATAGAAGCGTCTATTACAAATGATTATTGGTCACAGACAAATAAAACATCTACAAACCCAAGACCGTTTAACACTATTCCTACAGCTTCTACTTATTACATGGAATCTGCAGATTTCTTTAGAATCAATAACATTACTTTAGGATACAAGCTTCCTCTAAGAGAAGATCAGTTTATTAGTGCTTGTAGAATATATATAAATGCGATTAACCCATTCATTACTCAGAAATTCTCAGGTTACAACCCAGAATTAAATGGAGACGGAAATCCATATGGTTCGCAAGGTGTAGAATTAGATGCGTATCCTGCATTAAGATCATTCGTTATTGGTGCTAATTTAAAATTTTAATATTATGAAAAAGATATATATATCAGTGTTTGCCTTGTCAGCATTCTTCTTTTCTGGATGTGCAGATGACTACTTAGATGTAAAGCAAACAGAAACTGTTTCCGTAGAAGATCTCGAATTGTTTAATAATGACACTGGAGCAAAAACATTTGTAACAGCAATTTATAGCAAGTTTTTAGATTGGGATATGAGCTCGTTTGGTTGGATTGGACTGGCTAGTATCACATCAGATGATGCAGATAAAGGTTCCATAGCGAGTGACCCTGGAACAGATAAAGATGTTTTGGATGCATTAATCTATAATTCATCAAATCCTTCTGCCGAAAGTACTTTCAATGCAAATTATGATGGGATAAATAGATGTAATCAAGCTTTGTCTATTCTTCCTAAACTTGATAAAGCAAGTCCAGCTTTAAGAGAAAGACTAATAGGAGAAGCAAAATTTTTAAGAGCTTTCATGTATTTTACTTTGGTTAAATGTTACGGAGGAGTTCCTATCGTAGATCATTTGTCTAGTATTCCATTATCTGCGGAAGATAAAACAATGCAGTTAACTCGTAAAACTGCTGCAGAGGTATATGCTTTCATTGAAAAAGATTTAAATGAAGCTGCTTCAGTATTACCAAATAAATCGGAATATGCTGCGAGTGAAAAAGCAAGAGCATCAAAAGGAGCTGCTTATGCTTTGTTAGCAAAAGTAAGTTTGTACCAAAAAAATTGGCAAAAAGTAGTAGATTATTCTAATAAGGTAACGGGATA
Organism: Flavobacterium sp. TC780; assembly: GCF_056783245.1. Lineage (NCBI taxonomy): Bacteria > Pseudomonadati > Bacteroidota > Flavobacteriia > Flavobacteriales > Flavobacteriaceae > Flavobacterium > Flavobacterium sp. TC780. The sequence goes on from NZ_JBXBAV010000004.1 coordinate 11,905, forward strand.
TTCTATTTCTCCTGATTATGCTAAAATGTTTAGATTAGAAGGGGAAAATGATGGAGAATCTATTTTTGAAATAAATGGAAATGGAGCTGTACCCGCAAGAGGAATTCAAGGATACTCTAATACTCAGGGAGTTCGTGATTCATTTGGATGGGGCTTTAATCAACCTTCACAAAGTTTAGTAAAAGCTTATGAAGCAGGAGATGTAAGAAAAGCAGCTACAATCATTTTTAGAGGGACAACTTTATATGATGGAAGAGTAATTCCGCACATATATAAAAAGAATGATGATGGGAAACAAGAAATTGATACCACTCTTAGTCCAAGATATAACTTTAAAGCATATTCATCAGCTTTTACAGATGTTTGGGAAACAGATGCAAATATCAAATATTTAAGATATGCTGAAGTATTATTAATGAAAGCCGAAGCTCTTAACGAGTTAGGACAAACTGCTGAAGCTATTCCGTTGTTAAATCAAATAAGATTTAGAGCAGGATTGGGAGATACTCCCGCAGTATCTCAAGCTGATGTTAGAAAAGCAATCTGGAAGGAAAGAAGAGTTGAATTGGCATTTGAGTTTGATAGATTCTTTGATTTGGTGAGAACTGGACAAGCAAAAGAAGCTTTTAAAGCTGATAAAAGTAAAGATTTCCCTAACGGAAAAGTATTTACTGAAGGAAGAAATGAATTATTCCCTATACCAGATTCATTTATTAGACAAACTGAAGGAATGTCTCAACAAAACCCTGGTTACTAATTAAAATACAAAATATCACTTCCTTCATTTACTGAAGGAGGTGATTATTTATTAATTGCATAAATTTTTATAATGATTAGAATTTCAGTTTTATTGATGTCTTTTGTTTTTTTTGGATGTGGTTCTACTGCGAACAATTCAAAAGAAAGTAAAACAGTAACTCCTGCAGTTGTAAAACTATCGGATGAAGAGCTTATGGATGTAGTGCAAAAACAAACTTTTAAGTATTTCTGGGATTATGCTGAACCAAACTCAGGATTGGCGAGAGAACGTTATCATCCTGATGGGGTTTATCCCGAAAATGATGCTAATGTTGTTACGACCGGAGGTTCTGGTTTTGGGTTAATGGCGATTGTATCGGGAATGTCAAGAGGGTACATTACAAAAAAAGAAGGTGTTGAGAGACTGAATAAAATAGCTGATTTCCTAGACAAAGCTGATCGTTTTCATGGAGCTTGGTCACACTGGATTGACGGAAATACAGGAAAAGTAAAACCATTTGGAACTAAAGATAATGGAGGAGATTTAGTCGAGACCTCGTTTTTAGTTAGCGGAATGATTACTGTTCGAGAATACTTAAAAAATGGTTCAGAAGCTGAAAAAGTAGTTGCTAAAAAATATGATGCACTTTGGAAAGGTGTAGATTGGAAATGGTATACTAATAACAAGAATTTCTTGTATTGGCACTGGTCGCCTACATATGATTGGCAAATGAATTTTCCTCTAGAAGGATATAACGAATGTTTAATTACTTATATATTGGCGGCGGCTTCGCCAACACACCCAATTACGCCGAAAGAATACCACGAAGGTTGGGCAAGAAATGGGGGAATAGTTACGGATAAAACCAAATATAATATTCCCCTAATTCTAAAACACAATGGAGCAGAAGAATTCGGAGGTCCTTTATTCTGGGCACATTATTCGTATGTTGGACTTGATCCAAATCAATTAACAGATAAGTACGCTAACTATTGGGATCTTAATGTAAATCACGTTAAAATCGATTATGAGTACTGTGTAGAGAATCCTAAGAAGTTTAAAGGATACGGATCTAATTATTGGGGCTTAACCGCATCATATTCTAGAAATGATGATGGAACTATTGGTTATAATGCGCATATGCCAAGTAATGATGTAGGTGTTATTGCACCAACAGCTGCAATTAGTTCAATTGTGTATACACCAAAAGAGTCAATTGCGGTAATGCGTAATTTATATGAAAATCACAAAAAAGATACTTGGGGAGTAGCAGGATTTTATGATGCAAGTAGCTTACAGCATGGTTGGACTGCACAACGCTATTTGGCAATAGATCAAGGTCCTGAAGTAGTAATGTTAGAAAATTACCGCTCTGGTTTATTATGGGAGTTATTCATGAATGCACCAGAAGTTAAACAAGGATTGATAGGCTTGGGATTCCACTCAGGTAAATACGGATTCTAGAAAAACATCTATATTATGAAGCATAAATTAGCAGTAGTAGCTCTATTGTTTTCATTCATTTCTTTTGCTCAAACAACAGTAAATGGGAAAATCAAAACCGAAATCATTCAAAAGCATGAACTAGGGTACGCATTGCATATTCCAGCGGAAATAAAAGAGAAGAAACCATTGCTAATTTTTCTTCATGGTTCAGGCGAAAAGGGAACCGATATAGAGAAGGTAAAAATCCACGGTCCATTTAAATATTTAAAAGACCATAAACTCGATGCTTATGTTCTTGCTCCGCAATGTCCGGAAGGTGAAGAATGGGATACAGAAGTTTTGTATCGATTAATAGTAAAAATCGAGAAAGAAAACAATATCGATTCAGATAAAATTTATGTTACAGGATTAAGCTTAGGAGGTTGGGGAACATGGAATTTAGCATTTGCACATCCGGATAAGTTTGCAGCAATAGTTCCTATTTCGGGATTTGTAGATTTAATTCAATTAGAACAAACCTGTAAAATAGCAAAGATTCCAACACGAATTTTTCATGGATTAATGGATGATGTCGTGAGTATAGATTATGCAATTACAATTTATAAAGAATTAAAAAAATGTAATAGCAATGTAGAGTTGACCATTTTTGATGACGCAGGTCATGATAGTTGGTCAAGAGTATATGACAACCAGAAAATTTATGACTGGATGTTTAAACAAGTAAGAAATAAATAAAACCCATAGAATGAAAAACAAATTAGTAATACTCTTTTTAGGATGTGCTTTTTTGAGTTATGCTCAAAAAAAAGAAACCAAAAAAACGGTAAAAATTAAGCCAAAATCAGAGTTCGTTTCAGAATTAATGTCAAAAATGACAGTAGATGAAAAAATCGGACAGTTAAATTTACCTACTTCAGGAGATATAACAACTGGTCAAGCTAATAGTTCTAATGTTGCTAAAAATATCGAAGAAGGTAAAGTAGGTGGATTATTCAATATTAAATCAGTTAAGAAGATTAGAGAAGTACAAAGAATTGCAGTTGAAAAAAGCCGATTGAAAATTCCATTGCTTTTTGGTATGGATGTTATTCATGGTTACGAAACTACTTTCCCTATTCCTCTAGGTTTATCTTGTATATGGGATATGAAGGCGATAGAAAGAAGTGCTCAAATTGCGGCAAAAGAAGCTAGTGCTGATGGAATTAACTGGACATTCTCACCTATGGTAGATATTTCTCGTGATCCACGTTGGGGTAGAGTTTCTGAGGGTTCAGGAGAAGATCCATTTTTGGGTAGCGAAATTGCAAAAGCAATGGTTAACGGATACCAACAAAACGATCTTTCAAAAAACAATACACTATTATCATGTGTAAAACATTTTGCTTTATATGGCGCACCAGAAGCAGGACGTGATTACAACACAGTAGATATGAGTAAAATAAGAATGTATAATGAATATTTCCCTCCTTATAAAGCAGCTATAGATGCGGGTGTAGGTTCGGTTATGGCGTCTTTTAATGAAGTTGATGGAATTCCAGCAACTGGAAGTAAATGGCTTATGACTGATGTTTTAAGAAAAGAATGGGGTTTTAAAGGATTTGTTGTTACAGATTATACAGGGATTCCTGAAATGATTGACCACGGAATGGGAGATTTACAAACTGTATCAGCATTGGCATTAAACGCAGGTGTAGAGATGGATATGGTAGGAGAAGGATTTCTTACGACATTAAAAAAATCATTGGCAGAGAATAAAGTAAGCATGGCACAATTAGACAATGCAGTGCGTCTTATTCTTGAAGCAAAATACGATTTAGGATTGTTTGAAGATCCTTATAAATATTGTGATGACAAAAGAGCTAAAACTGAAATTTTCACAACAAGCCACAGAGCCGAAGCTAGAACAATTGCTTCACAATCATTGGTTTTATTAAAAAATGAAAATCAGTTATTACCTTTAAAAAAATCAGGTACTATTGCGGTAATTGGTCCATTGGCTGATGCCAAAGAAAATATGCCAGGAACTTGGAGTGTTGCTACAAACATGAATACTGCTATTTCATTATTAGCAGGAATCAAAGATGTTGCAGGTAAGTCTACAAACGTGCTTTATGCAAAAGGAAGTAATTTAGACTATGATGCTGAGTTTGAAAAAAATGCAACTATGTTTGGTAAAACGTTATATCGTGATAACAGAACTAAAGAAGAATTGCTTGCTGAAGCTTTAAAAATTGCTTCACAATCAGATGTAATTGTTGCAGCAATTGGAGAATCTGCAGAGATGAGCGGAGAGAGCAGTAGTAGAACTAACTTAGAAATTCCACAAGCACAAAAAGATCTATTACAAGCATTATTAAAAACAGGAAAACCAGTTGTTGTTGTTTTATTTGATGGCCGCCCATTAGTAATAAAAGAAGAAAGCGAAACTGTTCCAGCAATTCTTAATGTTTGGTTTGCAGGAAGTGAAGCAGGACACGCAATTGCAGATGTTTTGTTTGGAGATGAAAATCCTTCAGGAAAATTAACATCAACATTCCCAAGAAGCGTAGGGCAGGTGCCTATTTATTATAACCAAAAAAATACAGGAAGACCATTACTAAACAAAGAGGGAAATTTGAGAAATTCAGATCAAACTTCATTGACGAAAGAAATGAGCCTTTATATGCATTTGGTTATGGATTAAGTTATACAACTTTTGATTATTCAAACTTAAAAATTTCATCTGATAAAATGAACTTCACAGGAAAATTAAATGTTACTGTTGATGTTACAAATACAGGAAATTATGATGGTAAAGAAGTAGTTCAATTATACATAAGAGATTTAGTAGGATCAGTTACAAGACCAGTAAGAGAATTGAAAGGTTTCCAAAAAATTGATATTAAAAAAGGAGAAAAAAGAACTGTGAATTTTGAAATTACTGTTGAGGATTTGAAATTTTACAATTCAGATTTAAAATTTATTGCAGAACCAGGTCAATTCGACATATTTGTTGGAACTGATTCAAATGCAGATAAGAAAGTTAGTTTTGAGTTAATCAATTAATTGGTTGGTTAGATTGATTCGTGTTTGGCCCTTCGTATTGGTTTCGGAGGGCCTTTTTTTTAACTAAAATTTTATTTGTTGCTAAATTTTTTTAAATCAGATAGGGTAAAATAATGTAGTTTCTTGAGAAACTAGTTAGCTATTAATTTTCAAATAATTATAAAACTTAATTTTCTATACAATGAATACTATTAAAATATTTCGCGTATTTCTAATATTAATACTATTTGTTTTCACTTCTTGTAATGTTGCAAAAAATGGAATTGTTGCGCATCGTGGAGCATGGAAGAAAAACAATTTACCAGAAAACTCAATCGCAGCACTTAGGCACGCTATAGATTCAAAATGGGCAGGGTCAGAATTTGATGTAGTTATGACAGCTGATGACTCGCTTGTTATAAATCACGATCCACATTATAATAACTTAATTGTTGAAGAAACAAAATATGCAGACCTAGTCAAATTTAAGCTTTCAAATGGGGAGAAACTACCAACTCTGAGAGAATATATTATAGAAGGAAAAAAGAATAATAAGAATACTACTTTGGTATGCGAAATAAAACCTTCGGGAATAAGTAAAGAAAGAGGAAAAAAAATTGCTTTAAAAGCGGTTGAAATAGTTAAGAGTCTTAAAGCAGAAAAAATAACTTCATATATCAGTTTTGATTATGAAATACTGAAGCAAATTAGAGAAGTAGATTCTAAAACTACATTGCAATATTTGGAAGGAAATAAATCTCCAAAAGAAGTTAAGTTAGATAACATAACGGGTGTCGATTATCATTATTCCGTTTTTAAAAAGCACCCAGATTGGATTAAAGAAGCAAAGGATCATAAGATAACTTTAAATGTTTGGACAGTTAATGATATTGAGAATATGGACTGGATTATTGAAAATAATTTTGACTATATCACAACCAATGAACCAGAATTATTAGGAGAAAGAATAAAGGTTAAAAAATAGATTTTCAAAGGGTCTCATTTCTAAAATATAAAATGATGAAAAATAGTTATAAACTGTATTCAATAGCAATGTTATTGCTTTTGGTAGGATGTAAAATTCATACATCAGAATCGAAAACTACTTTTTTAGGGAAAACGGAATGGTTTGACCCAAATAAGACAGCTTCAACTTATTGTAATCCAGTAAATATTGGATACAATTATACCACCGAAAATCATAACAGAATTCCCGAATCTCGTCGTTCAAGTGCCGATCCTGTAATTATCACTTATAAAGGCGAATATTATTTATTTGCTACCAATCAAGCAGGATTTTTTTGGAGTAAGGATATGTCTAATTGGGAATTTGTTTACGGAAGTTTTCAGAGACGCCCAGGCGATGACGATCAGTGTGCACCAGCGGCTTGGGTTGTAAACGATACTTTGTTTTATGTAGGGTCAACCTGGAAAAAGGATCATCCTATTTGGAAAACAGCTGACCCAAAATCGGGTCGTTGGACAAGACATGTAAATACAGCAATGTTGCCAACTTGGGATCCCGCAATTTTTCAGGATGACGATAAAAAAGTGTATATGTATTATGGGTCAAGCGGAAAGTTACCACTTGTAGGTACCGAAGTAGACTATAAAACATGGTTGCCAATAGGAGATCAAGCAGCTTATGCAAAATTGTACGCAGCTACTGAAGTAGAAGATATTCAGCGTCCGTATGGAGAGATAAAAGAAGTTGTAGGTCTAGATCCAGCAAACCATGGTTGGGAACGTTTTGGACCTAATAATGATATGGAGCCTGCACCTTGGGGAGATTTTATTGAAGGAGCTTGGATGACCAAACATAACGGAAAGTATTATATGCAATACGGAGCTCCAGCTACGGAGTTTAAAGGATATGCTAATGGAGTTCATGTCGGTGATCATCCATTAGGACCATTTGTTTATCAAAAACACAATCCGATGTCGTATAAACCAGGAGGATTTGTAATAGGAGCGGGACACGGAAATACGTTTGCAGATAATTACGGGAATTACTGGAATACAGGAACTTGTAAAATATCAATAAAAGACCGTTTTGAACGTCGTATCGACATGTTTCCAGCAGGATTTGATAAAGATGATATAATGTATTCTATCACATCATATGGAGATTTCCCGATAGTTTTACCCACAAAACAGAGAGATCAAACTAAAGGAGCTTCATCAGGATGGATGTTACTTTCGTATAAAAAGCCAGTAACCGTTTCTTCTTCAGAAGAATGTATGGAAGTGCAAACGCATAGAGTTGATAACGGTGGAAAAAAAGTGTTTGAGAAATTTTGCTACGATGCTAAGAATTTGACCGATGAAGATATTCAAACCTATTGGTCGGCAAAAACGAGCAATCCAGGAGAATGGTTGCAGTTAGATTTAGGTCGAATAATGCGGATAAATGCTTTGCAAATAAATTATGCCGATCATAAAGCAACGCAATACAATAAGGCAATGGATATTTATTATCAGTACAAAATATTTATGTCAGATGATGCTGTAAATTGGACTTTGGTTGTAGATAAATCTCAGAATGATAAAGATGTACCACATGATTATGTAGAATTAACAAAACCAATTAAGGCACGTTATATAAAAATGGTAAACATACATAATGCTTCAGGATTATTTGCAGTGTCTGATTTGAGAGTTTTTGGAAATGGATTATTAGAAAAACCAAAGCCAGTTTCAGGGTTTAAAGTGGATAGAAGTGAAAAAGATTCGCGTAATGCAATGATACATTGGGAGAAGCAACCAGATGCAATTGGCTATAGTATTCATTACGGAATCGAACCAGATAAGTTGTATAATAGCATAATGGTTTACGACGAAAGCACTTATGATTTTAGAGGATTAGATAAAGGAACTAACTATTATTTTACAATTGAAGCTTTTAATGAGAATGGAATTAGTGTAAAAAATGAAATCATCGAGGTGAAATAATTACAGATTCTATTTTCTGAAAACGTATAGAAAAACGTACTAGAGTTACAAAGAAATTTGTTTATTTTTGAAATTAAAAGAACTTCTAAAAGTTAACTAATTTCAAAAAGCCATATAACCAATGAAAAAAACATCTTTATTAACTATTTTATTTTTAAGTGGATTAACTGCATTTGCGCAAACTCCCGATGAAAAGAATATTAAATCTATTTACAAAGCAGCATTAACCCAATCTAAATGTTATACTTGGTTAGAATACTTGTCTAATGATATTGGAGGACGCTTGTCAGGCTCAACGAACGCAGCTGAGGCAGTGCAATACACAAAAAATCAGTTAGAAAGTATAGGTCTAGACAGAGTATACTTCTAGGAAGTAATGGTGCCACATTGGGTTCGTGGAGAAAAGAAACAGCTTATATTTTAGATAATAAAATTAAAACTGAAGTACCAATTACAGCATTGGGAGGATCGATCGCTACACCAAAAACAGGAGTTACTGCAGAGGTGATTGAAGTACAGGGAATTAAAGAATTAAATGAATTAGGTGCCAAAGTAAAAGGCAAAATAGTCTTCTTTAACCGACCAATGGATCCTGAAAATGTTGAGACTTTTAAATCATACGGAGGCTGCGTAGATCAAAGATATGCTGGAGCAAAAGAAGCTGCTAAATTTGGAGCGGTAGGAACAATTGTACGTTCGATGAATTTAAGATTAGATGATTTTCCTCATACAGGAACGCAAAGTTATGGTGACTTACCAAAATCTGAATATATACCAACGGCTGCAATAAGTACTAATGGAGCCGAATTATTAAGTAAATCTTTAAAGAAAAACCCAACTTTAAAATTTTATTTCAAACAATCTTGTGAGCAGTTACCAGATGTATTGTCACATAACGTGATAGGAGAAATGAAAGGTACAGAAAACCCACAAAATATTATGATTGTAGGTGGACATCTTGATTCTTGGGATCTAGCCGATGGTTCACACGATGATGGGGCAGGAGTAGTACAAAGTATGGAAGTAGTACGTATTCTTAAAAATCTTGGTTATAAACCTAAAAATACAATTCGCGTAGTCTTGTTTATGAATGAGGAAAATGGAGGTAGAGGAGGAGCTATGTATGAAGAAATGGCACAAAAAAATAAAGAGAATCATATTTTTGCTTTAGAAAGCGATTCAGGAGGATTCAGTCCAAGAGGTTTCTCATTTGAAACAGATGATGATAACTTTAAGAAAATCGAAAGCTACAAAGGATTATTTGAGCCTTATTTAATACATAGTTTTGTAAAAGGGCACAGTGGTTCAGATATTGGACATTTAACCTCTAAAACGCTTGTTAAAGCAGGTTTAAAGCCAGATTCACAACGTTACTTTGATTATCACCATGCAGCCAATGATAAATTTGATGCAATCAACAAAAGAGAACTAGAGCTTGGAGCAGCAACAATGGCTTCATTAGTATATCTAATTGATCAAAAAGGAATTATTCTTCCAACTGCAAATTAAGTTTCTTAAAATATAAATTCAAAAAAGCTACAAGTTCTAACCTGTAGCTTTTTTATTGCAATAAAATTGGTAGATTTGAGGAAAATAGTAATAGACGAAATATGTATAGCTTACACGCAGTATTTAATGAAATAATAAATACAGCCACACAATATGAGGAATTTACAATTAAAGAATTATGGGAATGGACAATATTTGATGATAAAAATATAAACTTAAATGATTCTTTGGAATTTCATAAATATTCAAGAAATCCTATTAAGGAAAGAAGACAGGAATTAAGTAGTACTCAGGAAATATATGGAGATTTTCTTCTTTTTGATTACATACCACACGTACCACTCCTAAAGATTGTAAATTTAGATTCCCTTCAATCAATAAAAAATGAAATTTTATCAGAGAGAGGTATTTTGAATGGATTTAGTGGTATGCAGATTCCTATAGTTAAAGGAAAAGCAATTGATATTAATTCAATATTGGAATATAAAACCGAAGGTTTTAATGAATTTATAGATCAATTTAAAAATGATTTATTGAAGTTTTCTGATATAGATTCAATAAAATCATTAATAGATATACAGAATGAAGGATTAAATGTAATTTTAAGATATAAAGAGAAACTCAACGCTAAAGAAATATACTTTGTTCTATATACAATTTACATCGTAAATTGTAAAATTGGTGATCAAAGAGTGGCTATCTTATTAATGATTTAATGACTTTTGTTGTATAAATGAATTTAAAAATTTAATATAGGACGTGCTGATATATTGTAAGTTATATTATAATTGTATAATGTAAAAAGTTTTTAAAAATTGGAGCAGCTACAATGGCTTCATTAGTATATCTAATTGATCAAAACAGAATCTTAACGAAATAGTTAGTTTCTAATTTTTGTAAAAAATAAATCACTTAATTTGAATTGTCTCCAATAAGTCATGTACTATTTGGGGGCTTTTTTTTATCTAAATTTTTTTATTGTTAAGTGCTTGATTTATATGTTTTTTTAGTTTTATGCTTAATTTAACTATTTAATGATTAGACATTGATGATTAATCATTAAATTTAATATTTAATTGAATAACTTAAAAATATAAAAGATGAAACGTTTTGAAAATAAAGTTGCCTTTATTACGGGAGGTAATTCAGGAATAGGAAAAGCTTCAGCACTAGCTATTGCAAAAGAAGGAGCAGCAGTAATGATTGCTGATATAGGTGAAAGTTCTCAGGTAGTAGAAGAAATAAAAAAAGTAGGTGGTAAAGCTGCGTATGTAAAATGCGATGTTTCTAAACCAGAAGAAGTAGAACATGCCGTTAATGAAACGATAAGGATTTTTGGAAGATTGGATGTAGCTCTTAATAATGCAGGAATTGTAGATACGAGTTTGAAGCATATCAATGAAAAAACACTTGATGAGTGGAACAAAGTAATTGCTGTAAATTTGAATGGTGTGTTTTACGGAATGAAATATCAGATTGCTCAAATGCGTAAACAAGGTGGAGGAGCGATTGTTAATATTGGTTCAGTAATGAGTCAGGTTACAGATATGGGAATTGCTTCGTATGTTTCTTCAAAACATGGGATAGTAGGATTAACAAAAGCAGCGGCTCTAGAAAATGGGACAGAAAATATTCGTGTAAATATAATTGGCCCAGGATATATTGAAACTCCAATATTAATGGACAATGCAGGATCTGGAGCAGCCGAGTATTTAAAATCAAAAACAGCAATGAAGCGATTAGGGAAACCAGAAGAGATTGCTAAAACATTTTTATTCTTAGCGTCAGATGATGCCAGCTATTGTACAGGAGCCTATTTGCCTGTAGATGGGGGCTATTTAATTCAATAATTAGTATCTTTGAAAGATGTTTTAAAGGAAAAAGAAGGAGAATAGCTTCTTCTTTTTTTTGTAATCTTGTTTTACAGATAAAATTATGGCTTTTGATAAAAAAAAGACTCTTCCTTCTATAAAAAGAGAATTAGGCTTAAATCTACTTGAAACCTTCAATTGGGCGTATACTAAATCCCAATTATTCTTTGCTAGATATGGATTGACTTCTCAACAGTACAATGTCTTAAAAATATTAGCAGAGAATGATAAACCGTTATCTACTTCTGATATATTGGCACAAATGGTCGAAAAAAATGCTGGAGTTTCACGTTTGGTAGATCGTTTAGTCCTAAAGAAATTAGTAGTAAAAGAAATTGTAGCGTCTGATAAGCGCTTAATTGCAATTATTATCACTAAAGAAGGAGGAACGTTACTGAATAAAGTCAATGAAAATCTTCATGTACTCGATGAGGAAGTATATGGAGCATTATCCGATCGGGAAGCAGATCAGTTAAATTATTTATTGAAGAAAATAAAAAATATAGAGATATAAAAAAATAAGTTATCTCGATTATTTATGAGCTAAGTAGGCTTAAAACAAGATAAAAAGTAGATTAATTTTAAAAATATAATTTCAGATAGCTTACTGACTTATAAACTATCTGAAATTATATTAAGCTGTTGGATGTAATTATTTTCAGTGCATAAGAGTTATAACCTTCATGTCATAATAGGATATTCCAAATTATACAGCATCCAAATTGTATCTAACTTTTTAGGTTAATTATTTTCCCCAGTCTATTTTTCTAGAAAAGTACATCACGGCTGCAAGAATTAAAAATAAACTTACGCTGCCTACCAATAATGCATAATTCTCTAATTGGATAATAACATAAATGAAAGTGTATAATCCGGTGAGTGAAAACCCAATGAATATCGGAAATTTTTTATTCTTTAAAATTGAAAATGAGTACGCCGTAATTAGCGATATAACGGCTATACCAGATAAAATATACGCTTTGGTAAAATTACTATGCTCAGTTATCGAAATTAATAAAGTATAAAACATAATAAGAGCCAAACCAATCATCGAATATTGGAAAATATGAATACTAATTTTACTCATATTCTGGATTAAAAAGAAAATCAAAAAAGTAAGCCCAATAACAAGAAAACCATATTTAGAGGCACGCTCGTTTTGTTGGTATTGATCTACAGGAATTACAAAGTCAACCCCAAAACTATATGAACTTAAATCAGGCAAAATATCAAAAGCTTGTTGAGAGAATGCTCTATTGATATGCAAAATTTTCCAATTAGCAACAAATCCAGTTTCGTTTATCTTTTTTGTTTTATCATCTGGCAAGAAATTACCAGTAAAACTAGGAGAAGCCCAATTAGAGGTGCTGCCTCCCTAACAACAGGAGCATGTATTAATTTTAGCAATACA
>NZ_JBXBAV010000005.1:0-7168 GCF_056783245.1 Flavobacterium sp. TC780
AAGAGAAAAGTAATCCAGATGTTATTTTAACTAAAACGCAGTTTTATAATTATACAGTTCAAATAGCCACTTTTTCGACCAATTATCAATTCTGTATCCTGCTCAAAAAGAAGTAGCAGCAAAAAATAAAGAGCAATGGCTTTCAGAAAGTTACGAGGATTATTTGTTATTCAAAAGTTTCTCAAAAAAAATAGTTGTATTTTTATAAATTATAGTTCAATTCAAAATAAAACCCTTGAAGCAATTTTCTCTTTTATTAGTAATTTTTTTGTTTAACTCTTGTCAATATTTTGAGAAGCAGGTACCTTCTGAAAAAGAATTACTTCAAAAAGAACTAAAGTCAATTAATTGGAAAGAAGTCGATGAGTTTCCATCCCTGTTGAATGTGAAAAAATTGAAAATAAAAAGCAGCGCCAGCAGTGTTTTTTCGAGATAATGACACAGCTCATTCAACAAAAACTAAGCAGCGATACACTTGCAATTCTTTATCCAGAACTGGACACTATCGAAGTAAAAGTGACAATATTTCCAAATGCCACAATGAAATTCGAACCACAATTTCCAAAAGATTCAGTGGCTTACGATACTGTAAAGATCGATAGTATTTTGCGTGCACGTTTAGTTGATTTTCCTAAAGTTAATCCAGCCATTAAACGTGGAATTCCGGTTAAAACTCAATTTATATTGCCAGTGATTCTTAAGGTAGAATAGTATTAATTTTTGAAGCTATTCCTGCTGTCCGCTATATCTTTTTATGGCAAAAAAAGCCATAAAAAGGATGCCGCTTCCATCAGGGCTAGAGTTATCATTTTACCAGAATATTATTTAGAAAACTGTCTGCCTTTCCATTCATAACTTCCTAATAGGCTGTATATAGCGACACTAGTACTAAAAAAAGGATACCATAAGTTTGATAGAATAAAATACCGCATTTGCTTTCCAGTCAAAAAAGAATTGGTTTGGTAAAGTAATACTGAGTCCAGAATAAATTTAAGGATTAATATACTTAATAGATTAGTGTAGTTTATTTGCAACGTAAAGAATAGAATCCAACTCGCTACCACACTTAAATTAGCAAGGAAAACAAGAGTGCCCAATAATTTTCCAAACATACTTTGATACGAGCCCGTTTTAGCAGCCCAACATATTTGTTGATGAAATAAGCTTCTCCAATCAGGAGTTGGTTTTGTGATGATAATATTTTCATCAACTTTTAAATAATGCACCTGCTTAGGAAATGTTGCAATTGCTTTTTGTAATAAAAAAACATCATCTCCGCTGGCAATTTTATTGTTTCCATCAAATCCATTTAGTTTTTTAAATAATGATTTGGTGTAGGCGAAATTAGCGCCATTGCACATAAAACCGTTATTTAGACCAAAGCTTCCAATTGTTGCGCCTTGTAAGCTCGTTAAATCCAATTGCTGAAAATGATGCAAAAAAGATTTATCGCATTCATATGTCACTGCTCCAGCAATCATCGAAACATCATGAAGCTCAATGTAATTATCTGAGTTTGTAACCAGTTTTTAGGAACAATACAATCAGCATCGGTTGTAATAATCCATTCATTCGTGGCATGTTGCATTGCTGTTGTGATCGCATCTTTTTTAGGAGAATTCAAACACGAATGTTTTTCATGATTTGAATATTAAATTTCTGAGAGAGAATACAAAACGATTCTTCAAATCATCATCAACTAAAATGACTTCGAGGAATTCTATTGGGTAATTTAATGCTGAAATACTATTTAAAAGGATAGGTAGATTTTCTGTTTCATTTCTAAAAGGAACTATAATCGAAAAACGGGTTTTAGGAGGTAATTCGGTAGATTGATATTTTTTAATTTTGGTAAAACCATAACTAAGCCAAGCTATAACAAGACAATAGATTAGTATTATGGAATACAGAATTACCATTATTTAGCGGTTTTAGTTTTAAAATTTAAAACATAATAACTTCCAATAACCACAGGTAAAACTACATTTAAGAACCACATCAGAGTAGATATGAAAATCACAATCCATTCGTTTACGCCAAGAATTCCAAAGAAATAAACGGCAACACTTCCTTTTACAGCAAAATCTAAAAATTGAAAAGTAGGTAAAGACGAAGCTAAGAAATAAACAGAAGAGATTGTTGCTATTAGTGTGATGTAAGGCAAGTCGACATCAAAAGCGAGAAAAAGAAAATAATATTGATGTGAAAAAACAAGGTAACGGCAAATTCCTAAAAGGATATTTCTTTGATGAATTGATTTTGGAATTTCGTTAATCTTATGAATTAGTTTCTCGATAGAATATCCTTTGATTGTTATCTTTTTTAATAGAAAAACTACGAGAAATAAAACCAGTAGAAGACCAAAAAGTAATGCAACCGTTGTTGGTGTAATCACATTGTATTTTGAGTTAAAATACATCAAACCAAAAACACCAAATATTACCGTAAGAACCATTTGTATTCCGTTGCAAATCAGGTTTAAGAAAACCACTTTTTTCAGTATCTTTTTTATCAAAAAACAATGCTTTTCCAGCATATTCTCCAATACCGTTTGGTGTGAAAAGCCCAGCTGTTAAAGCGCCAAGAACTTGCTTTGTGGCTTCAGAAACTGATATTTTATGGATAACCTGAGCAAGATTTTGCCATTTTAAGATTTCGAAATACCGATTTAAAACACTGAACAATAAAATGAATGCAATCCCCGAAACCGATTGGTTCTTTTTGAACAAAACGATAAACTTTTGCCAGTCGAGTTTGTCATTTTGCGCCAGTTGATTATAAATAAAGTAAAATGCGCCACCTACAATCAAAAGTTTGACTACAAGAACAAGGAATTGTTTAGCTTTGTGAGGAATTGAAATCATGCTGCAAAGTAAAGGAAAAACTATTGTAAAAGCTATTTCGCAAAGACTCACAAAGAAAATCACAAAGAAACGCAAAGATTTAAATGAGGATAAATAGTTCTTCGTGTTTCTTGTCTACTTTGTGAAACTTAGCGCAACAAAAAATAATGACAAAAGAACGCATCATATTAGGAATCGACCCAGGAACAACAATTATGGGTTTTGGATTGATAAAAATCGTCAATAAAAAAATGGAATTTTTGCAACTCAACGAATTGCAATTGTCCAAATATGATAATCATTATCAGAAACTAAAAATCATTTTTGAACGTACCATCGAATTAATCGAAACACATAATCCAGATGAAATTGCAATTGAAGCACCTTTCTTTGGTAAAAACGTTCAATCGATGCTTAAGTTAGGACGAGCACAGGGAGTTGCAATGGCAGCAGGACTTTCGAGAGATATTCCGATAACGGAATACGAACCTAAAAAAATAAAAATGGCAATTACCGGTAACGGAAATGCTAGTAAAGAGCAAGTTGCTAAAATGCTTCAACAACTTTTAGGATTAAAAGAATTACCTAAAAACTTAGATTCAACAGATGGATTGGCAGCAGCCGTTTGTCACTTTTTCAACTCAGGAAAAGTAATCGGGACAAAGAGCTATACGGGTTAGTATTTGATAAAACAAAATGAAGAACGAGTTAAGAAATAGCGTTCAGTTATTAGTTTTTAGTAATCAGTTAAAAAATAGATATGAGATTTCAGGATTTATTAGCTTATAAGAAATCATTTTCATTAGCAATGAAAATTTTTGAAATAACAAAGTCGTTTCCAAAAGAAGAAACGTATTCATTGACGGATCAAATCAGGCGTTCTTCCAGAGTGTTCCTGCTACGATCGCAGAAGCTTACAGAAAACGAGTTTATCCTAAGCATTTTTATAGTAAATTGACTGATTCCGATGGCGAAAACTCCGAGACACAAGTTTGGTTAGAATTTGCTTTGGCTTGTAAATATATAAGTGAAGATTTCTACCAGAAACTTATTTCACTGAGTATCGAGATTGGTAAACTAATTAATTATATGATATTAAATCCAGATAAATTTGGAGTAAAGAAAGAATAAGTAGTTAGTGTTCAGTAAAGATTAACTTTTTTAACTGACCACTTTCTGAAATCTGAATACTAAAAACTGACCACTGATTACTAATATATGTCCGGTATCTACATTCATATTCCTTTTTGCAAGCAGGCTTGTAATTATTGTGATTTTCATTTTTCGACTTCAATGAGAAGAAAGAAGATATGGTTTTGGCTATTGCCAAAGAAATTGCTATGCGGAAAAATGAGCTTGAACTTCTCGACTCTGCTCGAAGTGATAATCAAATTGAAACCATTTATTTTGGTGGCGGAACTCCTTCGGTATTGACAAATGACGAAATAAACTTTTTAATTTCAGAAGTTTATAAAAATTATAATGTTGTAGATAATCCTGAAATTACACTCGAAGCAAACCCAGATGATTTATCCGCAGAACGACTTTTTGAGTTATCAAAAAGTCCGATAAACCGCTTGAGTATTGGGATTCAGTCTTTTTTTGAAGATGATTTAAAAATGATGAATCGCGCACATAATTCGGTGGAAGCCAAAAATGTCTGGAAGAAGCAACTAAATACTTCGATAATATTTCTTTGGATTTGATATACGGCGTTCCAGGAATGAGTAACGAAAAATGGAAACATAATATCGAAACTGCATTGAGTTTCGGAATCCCACAGATTTCGAGTTATGCATTGACGGTAGAACCCAAAACAGCTTTGAGTAAACTAATACAAACAGGAAAAGTTGCTAAACCAAATGACGAAGTAGCTTCGGCTCATTTTATGATTTTGGTAGAAACCCTTGAATCAAATGGTTTTATTCATTACGAATTATCAAATTTCGGAAAAGAGAATTATTTTTCTAAAAACAATTCGGCATATTGGCTGGGTAAAAAATATATTGGAGTCGGGCCTTCGGCACATAGTTATGATGGTGTTTCCAGAAGTTGGAATATCTCCAATAATTCTCTTTATCTTAAATCAATTCAGGATAATAAATTGCCAAATGAAGTAGAAGTTCTTTCGGTTTCAGACCGTTATAACGAATATATTATGACTGGATTGCGAACCATTTGGGGAGTTTCATTAGATAGAATCGAGAAAGAATTTGGAACAGATTATCTAGTTTATCTAAAAAAACAAGCAGAGAAATTTCTAAATGATGAATTGGTTTATATCGAGAATAATATTTTAAGACCAACAGCAAAAGGAAAATTCCTGACTGATGGGATTGCGTCAGATTTATTTTATTTAAATTAAGATTAATAGGTTAACCGCAAGGTTCGCAGTCCCGATAGCTATCGGGATACGCAAAGGGCGCAAAGTTTTAGTTAATATCATTAACTTACTTTAATGTAAGAATAGTTTTATTTTTTATGTTTAAATATTAGATTTGCATCTTCTAATATTGCGAATTTTGTGTAAAATTTTACGCTTTTTTCGGTTAAATAAAAACTTATGACTGAGAATGAATTATCTAAAACTGTATTTGATTGTGCATTAAAAGTACATCAATCATTGGGCTCTGGGCTTTTAGAAAGTGCTTATGAAGAGTGTTTGTTTATGAATCGAAAAAAACAGGTTTAGTAGTTGAAAAACAAAAAGCATTACCTTTAATTTATGAGGAAGTGAAGTTAGATATTGGTTATCGACTGGGTATTATAGTAGAAAATAAATTAATTTTGGAAATAAAATCGGTAGATGCCTTAAATGATATTCATTTTGCACAGCTATTGACTTATTTAAAATTGACAAATTGTAAATTAGGTTTACTAATAAACTTTAATGTTGTTTTAATAAAAAATGGAATCCGAAGAGTTGTAAATAATCTGTAATTAATATTATTAAAAGGAATTAACAATTAACCACAACAATCTCCAAGAGAAATCTTTGCGTTCTTTGCGCAAAAATCTTTGCGAACCTTGCGGTAAAATAATAAGATGATGAGAATTACCATATTGGATGATTACCAAAATGCGGTTATAAAACTAGATCTTTCAAAATGCTGAAAGGATTGGATGTTACTATTCTGAATCATACCGAAAAAGACAATTCAAAGTTGGCGGAGTTATTAAAAGATTCCGAAATTATTGTTTTAATTAGGAAAAGAACAGAAATTTCAGCCGACCTGCTTTCCAGATTGCCTAAATTGAAATTGATAAGCCAGACAGGAAAAAAATCCAATCACCTTGATATTGCTGCGTGTACTAAATATAAAATAGCCGTTGCCGAAGCGACTGGTTCGCCTGTAGCCCCATCTGAACTTGCATGGGCATTAATTATGAACACAGTTCGCCAGATTCCTCAAGCTATTCAAGGAATGAAAGAAGGAAAATGGCAAACTAATATTGGTTCTACTATTCGAGGCAAAACAATAGGTATTTGGGGTTATGGAAAAATAGGCCAACAAATAGCTAAATATGCAAATGTATTTGGAGCGACGGTTTTGATTCGGGGTAGTGAAAATTAAGTAATCAGGCTGTTGCTGATGGATATCAGAAATCAGATTCTAAAGAAGGATTCTTCTGTCAAAGTGATATTGTCACATTACATCTTAGACTTAATGAAAATACTTTCGGGATTGTAAAAGAAGCCGATTTAGATTTGATGAAACCAAACGCAGCTTTAATAAATACTGCAAGAGCCGAATTAATAGAAAAAGGAGCTTTATTAAAGTCGCTTAAAAACGGAAAACCTGGATTTGCAGGAATAGATGTTTACGAAGAAGAACCTATTTATGATGTAGATTTTGAATTGCTAAATATGCCAAATGTTGTTTGTACACCTCACATAGGTTATGTTGAGAAAAATAGCTACGAGCTCTATTTTGAGAAAGCTTTTGAGAATGTAATTAATTATATCAATAGTAATCCAACAAATATTGCAAATCCCGAAGTTTTATAATAAGATTTAGTTAAATCAATCTGAAAATACTTGATAGATAGAATCGCTAGTGATTTGTTTTATTTAAATTTGAATTAAAATCCGCGTTCAATTATGCTAGCACTCATTGACAATAAATACCAAATCGACTTATCAAAACCTATCGATATTTCGATTCCGCTTACAAATACAGATGAAAACCCGATTGCTTGGTATATCGAAAAGCCAGTAATTGAACCAGTGGTTTTTGGTGATTGGATAGGAAAAGTTTCAGAAGGGAAATCATCTACCAACTTTAGGTGCTGCCTCCCTAACAACAGGAGCATGTATTAACCTT
>NZ_JBXBAV010000006.1:0-12727 GCF_056783245.1 Flavobacterium sp. TC780
AAGGTTAATACATGCTCCTGTTGTTAGGTTAACACTCTTGGTAATTAGTGAAGTTTTTATGAATGACATTTGGAAATTCTACTCCAAATAAATCAGAGCTTCCTTTTATATTGGCTTGATTTCCCCAAACAACAACACTTCCTTTTACACTTCGACAAGCACTTCCTGATCCTAAACGGGCTAGGAAAGAAGCTTTTTGGTAAAAGTATTCTTCTGTCATTTCTGGATTTAATGATTTCTCCAGACTCATGAAATTCATTGCCAAAGCTGCCATTCCAGATGCCGAAAAGGCTATTCCTGAACTATGTGGAAATGTATTTTGAGTATCAATTGTGAAAATGATAGTCTTTCAAGAAAGGTAGATAGATAAAAACACGCTCTAGGAATTTCTGGATCTTAGGTTTGAAATCTTCTTTTGGTTTTCCTTCAAAAAGAAAATGAATGAAAAGCCATCATTTGTCTCAGCGAGCGGAGTCGAAGTGTTTTTTTTAAAAGTTCATTTTAGTAATCGGTTTTGCAGTTGTTTAATGTGAAACTAACAGATGGATTAGCCGGAATTTGATTGTCTTTTTTCCCCCAATATTTTACTAAAGCGATGTTACTTGGTGCGCTCCACTCGAAGTTGCCTTTTGTTATATCTGAAGTATATTTTTTTGGAATAAAATCGTTTGCTGTAAACATAAAATAAAAAATTTACGCAAAGATACTTTTTTTGAATTATACCTTTTACACTTTTTGATAGCCTATAAAAATGTTTACCTTTATTAACTCAAAAATATAGTATAAAATGAATAAAATCGCTCAAATTTTAGCGGTTGTTGTTACGTGTCTTGCTATTGGGTATTTTTCTGGAATAGTGACAAGATCTAGTATTGATACTTGGTATCCAACTTTGATTAAACCAAGTTTTAATCCTCCTAATTGGGTTTTTGCCCCTGCTTAAAGTTTGCTTTATCTTTTGATGGGTGTCGCGGCTGGATTAGTTTGGGATCGAATTGAGTATGAAAAAGAAGCAGATTTAGATTTCATTGGTTTTCTTTGCTATACAATTAGCTCTTAATGCTTTGTGGTCGTATTTGTTTTTTGGGTTGATGAATCCATTATTGGCACTTATTGAAATTTTTGTACTCTGGTTAATGATCTATGAAACTCTTTTGAAGTTTATTAAAATTAATAAAGTCGCAGGATACCTTCTTGTTCCTTATTTGCTTTGGGTAAGTTTTGCAACTATCTTAAACGCTAGTATTTGGTGGCTTAATAAATAAGTTTACAGTTTCAGTATTCAGACTAATGTTGTTCTGAATACTGGAATTAATTTTTATTTTCGTTGCTTTTTATTTTCTTAAATTCTTCGTTTTTAGAATATAAAAAATCCATTGTAGAAAGAATATTACTGTGTTCAAGGATTTTTATCGACTTAGGGTCAGCATCACAAAATTCAAGAAAAAGTTCCTTTTCTTCTGGATTTAGTTTTAAGTCTTTCGTGAAAAAATCTGGATTCAATGTTGTTTTTGCATGTTGAATAAAATCTATTTTTGGTGTTTCTATTTTTCTTTCTTTTTCTTTTTTAAATATGTTATAGATTTGTTTACCAAGACGAACAAAATCAGTTCCAAGATCAATCGGTGCTGTGCCATCTTTATAGCCATCAATTTTCATCCCTAGTTTGGCTCTGGATTTATTTAATTTAATTTCTTTGATTTCCTCTTTGGTTATAAATACCGGTTTTGGTTTTTTAGATAAAATAACCACTTCATTTAATTCTTCTGGTTTTGGAAGCATCTTTACAGTAAGATTGTTCGTTTCAATATTTTCCTGAGTTATTTTTAGCCTTTTAAAAAGATAATCATTGGAGAAAAATATTAAGCTGTCTTTTACATTTACTAAAATCGCGAATTCTCCCTGTTCATTTGTAGTAGTACTAGTTTTAGATGTTTTATTGATTATTTCTACATTTTCCAGGAGTGTAGTCTCTGATGAAACTTTTCCTTTTAAGAGCTTTTCTGTCTGTGAAACACCAAGTTGGAAGGTAAATAAAGAAATTGTAGTAAGTAATTTTGTTTTCATCTATAAGTAGTAAGTTAGAAGTGAAATTATTAGAGTTGTCTTAAGTAAAACTTATGGAATTTCTAAAGTCTTGTTAATTCAGTTTTTAGTTTACAGTTTCAGTACTCAGTGTCAGTTTCCGGACTCGAACTGAGTACTGCGGCTAAATAGCAACTGGTACTGAAAAATGGATACTGAATACTAAATTTTTTCTTTTTGTAATTTCTTAAATTCTTCGTTTTTAGCATATAAAAAATCCATTGTAGAAAGAATATTTTTGTTTTCTATGAGTGTTTTAGACCTAGGATCGGCATCACAAAATTCTAGGAAAAGCTCTTTCTCTTCTGGATTTAGTTTTAAGTCTTTTGCGAAAAATTCGGAGGGACATGTTGTGTTTACTAGTTTCTTAAAATCTAATTCAGGAGTTTTATTTTTAGATTTTTTATCTTCTTTGCGTTTGAATAAACTTAAAAGACCATTTCCCATGGCAATAAAATCCATCCCATTTGTAATAGTTCCGTTGTAAACGCCTGTGTATTTTTGTAAAGAACTAGTGTTTTTTTCTAGTGCTATTTCATTAGATGATTTTACTGTGGCACCAATATGCGGGAGTTTTATAGTTGTAATTACTACTTCGTTTAATTCTTCTGGTTTTGATACCAGATCAACTGAAATGTTGTTTTTACGGATGTTTTCCTGAGATACTTTTAGTCTGGTGAAAAAATAGTCTTGCTTAAAAAAAATTAAGCTGTCTTCTGCACGTACTAGAAATTGAGAATTCTCCTAAGGCATTTGTTTTGGTAGTTGTTTTGGCAGTTTTGTTAATTACTTCTACATCTTTAAGTGTGTAGTTTTGTGAAGTAACTTTCCCGTTTAATAATTTTTCCGTCTGAGAGAAACCAACCTGATAGGTTAATAATGAAATTGTAGTAAGTAGTTTTACTTTCATATAGGGTTAATTAGTTGAAAGTAAAATTATTATAATTATCTTAAGTAAAACTTATAGAATTCGTAAACTCTTGTTAATTCGGTTTTTAGTCGCAGTTTAGAAAAATTAGTACCAGTCGTAGTATTTAGTGTTGAAAGTGATGACTGGTACTGAATACTAAATTGCAGTAATTTTATCCAAGAATCGATCTAATTCACCATTATTTACTAAAACTGGTCCATGACCAAAGCATAATATTTTTGGTTTTAATGCTGCTAGTTTTTTTATTGATTCTCTGTTTTGTTGTCTATTAGTTGTGAACAAACTCGGAGGTTCATGTAATCCAGGGACTGTAGTTAATAAATTCATGTTGGTCATTACATCACCAACGATAAGAAGTCTGTCGTTTTCTCTAAAAAAAGATAAATGTCCTGTAGAATGCCCAGGGGTTTCAATTACAGTAAATCCGCCTACTATATCTCCTTCTTTAATAATTTTGGTTACTTCGCAGCCTTTTCCAGCCCATATTTTTGCTTGAAATTTAGAAATTATATTGTTTGGATTTGGGTATTCGGTAGTTACATTTCCGCTTTCGGCTGCTTGTTTTTCGGGTTCGCTACACCATAAAGGGATTTTTAAAGTATCACAAATAATTTTACTGCTTCCCTGATGGTCGGCATGAGCATGGGTAAGTACGTGAGTATTTACTTTTTTGTCTTTTAGAGCATTTAAAATTTTAGATGCTGAACTTCTTATTGCGGCATCTATAAGTACATCTTCAATTAAATAACAATTAATACTATTGCGAGGTAATACCGAAATTTGGTAAACGTCTTTGGCTATGTTTTTCATCTTTTGTCAAAATTTATTATTGGTCAAAGATGAAAAAACGAAACATCAATCTATTTGATAAATGTTAAGAAATACTTTGACGAATGCGACTTAAAGATTCGGGTGTAATACCCAAAAAAGATGCAATGTAGATAAGTGGTGTACGCATAATTATCTTAGATGGTGCAGTTTGTAAAAAAGTAAGGTATTTTTCTTTAGCAGGGATCATTTGCAATTTTAATACTCTATCTGCCATACACAAGTAGTTTTGTTCTGCTAGAATTCTTCCTACACGTTCCCAATTAGGAATTTCATTATATAATTGTTGCATTCTTTCGTAATCTATCGAGAGTACTTCGCATTCTTCAATGCATTGTATATTCTCAAAAGAATGGGTTTGGTTTATAAAACTGGAGTAGGAGGCAATAAAGCCATCATCACAGCTTAGGTAGGTTGTTATTTCTTTTCCGTTTTTTAAATAATAAACTCTAGCCAATCCGCTGATAATAAAGTAAATCTTGTTACTCGTTTTTCCAATAGTAGCCAGGTATTCTTTGGGTTTGAAATTATCATATTCAAAACAAGAAACCACCTTTTTAATTTCTTCTTCGGTAAAAGGAGCAATTGCCTGTATTTGTTTTTTTAATGAAATTGAATTCATAGTTGGATTTTCTTAAATACTGTTTGCTACAATAAAACCGCTTGTCCATGCATTCTGAAAGTTGAAGCCTCCTGTAATAGCATCTATATTTACAATTTCTCCAGCAAAATATAATTTTTCATGTAATTTACTTTCCATGGTTTTAAAATTGATTTCTTTTAAATCAATTCCGCCTGCAGTTACAAATTCTTCCTTGAAAGTGCTTTTTCCGTTTACTTGGAAAGTTCCATTTGTTAATTGATTCGCTAAATTTTGAAGTTGAATTTTAGATAAATCAGCCCATTTGGTTTCAGCTTCGATAGTAGATGCTAAAACTAAACTTTCCCATAATCGGTTTGGGAAATCAAAAGGAGATTTTTTAGAAACAGCTTTTTTAGCATGTTCTTGTTTTAATTCTTTTAGTGTTTTTTCGGCATCTTCGGTATCGACATCATTTAACCAATTTACAAAAATGGTAAATTGATAATTTTTGTCATGCAAAATGCGCGCTCCCCAGGCTGAAAGTTTTAAGATTGCTGGGCCACTCATTCCCCAATGTGTAATTAATAAAGGCCCAGTCGATTCTAGTTTGGTATCTTTTACCTTCACGGTTACTTGAGCAGCAACACCAGGTAATTCTTTTATTCTTGGGTCTTTTATATTAAAGGTAAATAGGGAAGGGACAGGGCTTACTATGGCATGCCCAAAAGTTTGTAGCATTTCCCATATTTTAGGATTGCTTCCCGTGGCCAAAATTAATTTCTCGGCAATGTAATTCTGGTTTTGTGTTTCGACTTTCCAGAAGTTTTCTTTTTTAAAGATAGATTGTACACTTTGACCCGTAAGTACTGTAATACCTAATTTTGCAGTAGCTTTTAAAAAACAATCAATAATAGTTTGTGAAGAATTAGATACAGGAAACATTCTTCCATCATCTTCAATTTTTAGTTCTACGCCGTGTCTTTCGAACCATTCGATAGTATCTCCTGAACAAAATTGATGAAAAGGACCTCGTAGTTCTTTTTCACCACGCGGATAAAATTTAACCAATTCATTGGGTTCAAAACAAGCATGCGTTACGTTACAACGACCTCCGCCTGAAATACGAACTTTTGTAAGTACTTCTGATCCTCGTTCTAAAATAGCGACTTTTAATTTTGAGTTTCTCTCTACAATATTTATTGCTGTAAAAAATCCTGCTGCACCGCCACCTACTATTATTATATCAAAATTTTGAGTCATATTTTTATTTTAACCTCTAAGTATCTTTGTCAAAGTTCTAAATTTTGACAAAGATTATAAGAATTGGTTTTATATTCTGTCAGGAAAATCACTAATAATCCCGTTTATGTTGTATGCTTTTATTCTTGCAATATCCTCCTTTTCATTGATTGTCCAAGGGAAAATCTGAAAGCCTTTTTCTTTTATTTGTATTGTGTTCTCTTTGTTTAGCAAATTAAAATCGGGATGAATTGCTTTTGCTTTTATGCTTTCTGCAAAAGTAATAGCCGAATCAATATCAGTTTCGGTTAAAACACCAATAGAAATTTCTGAATTTAGATTATTAATTCGTTGTAAAAAATCCCATTCAAAACTGGATACAATAAAAGAATTGTAATTCCAGTTCTTTTCTGAAACATATAATTCGATTAATGCAACTACAGCATCAGCAGTTCCTTGAGCTTTTAATTCTATATTAATAAAACATTGTTGGTTTACTAGATCAAAAACTTCTGGTAATGTTGGAATCTGTAGTTTGTTTTCTATTCGGAACTCTTTTAATTCCTGCAAAGATAATGTATTTACAAAACCTTTTCCGTTAGTAGTCCTGTCAATAGTTTCATCGTGAATTATGATAATATGACCATCAGAACTGAGGTGTACATCTAGTTCAATACCATCAGCATGTAAGTCTAATGCTTTCTGGAATGCCTTTAAGGTGTTTTCGGGTTCGTAACCTCTTGCGCCACGATGTGCTATTTTAAGAATTTCACTCATAGTTTTACAAAAGTAAACAAAATGATGTCGATTTTAAAAGTGAACCATAAAGACGCGTTAATCTATTAGTGGGCTTTATTAATTATCTATCTGTACGTTTTTACGTATATTTGTTAAAATACAAATTATGAAAACAGTTAGCGTTACCGAATTTAGAGGAAACATTAAAAAGTATCTTGATATTGCTGAATCTGAAAAGTTAGTTATACATAGAAGTAAAGGTCGCTCTTTTGTGGTTATTCCTTTAGAAGAGGAAGACGATGAGTGTTTGCTAAGTGATAACAAAAAATAGCGATAGATGAAGCTTTAGAAGATGTTGCTAATAACAAAGTACATTCTCATCAAGACGTTATGGAAGAAACTAAAAAGCGCTTCCCTTATTTGTAAAAAAGATTCGTTTTGTGATTTAACCGCAAAGGGAGCAAAGTCTGACGCAAAGTCCGAAAAGTTTTAATTAAAAAAGAATAGCCACAGATTATGATGACTTGAACAGATTTAAAAACCCGTTTAATTATTATAATCTGTGGCTAAATATATTGTGGTTTAGCTACAAAGAATGTAAAACTTACCTTTTTATTCCAGTTCTAATACTATTGCAGATTTTGGTTCTAAAATAATTTCTGATGTTAAATCGAATGTTTTTCCTGTAAGGATGTCTTTTCCGGATTTAAAATTCTTGATGTTTTCTTTAAAACGATTTGTTTTAATGGTTTGCTCTTTTGCATTGTTATTGAAAACAACCATTACAGTTTTAGCATCTGTATATCTGAAATAAACATAAGTGTTATTTTCTGGAATATAATGTGTCATTTTTCCGAAATGAACCGCTTCATTTGTTTTTCTCCAATTGAATAGTTTTGATGTGAAATCAAAATATTCAGATTGTTTGGCTGTTCTGCCTGCTGCAGTAAAAGCATTGTTTTGATCGCCGTTCCATCCACCAGGAAATCTTGACGTATGCCGCCATCACCTTGACTTTTGTCTCCACCCATTCCAATTTCTGAACCATAATACAATTGCGGAATTCCACGAACGGTTGCCATTAATGTCATTACCAATTTGTATTTAGCGATGTCATATTTGTAAAGATCATTGATCCTACTGGTATCATGATTTTCTGCAAAAACCATAATGTTGTTTGTATTTGGATATAGATAATCTAATGCAAAATTATTGTAAAATTTAATCATACCATTGTCCCAAGTTGCTTCGTCTTCATTAAATGCAGACCCAATTTGATTGTGTAAGGTAAAATCCATTACACTTGGTAAATTTGAATTGTAATTTTGTATTGCACCAATTTTACTGTCTTTTTGCCAATAGGCTAGATTGGCTTGATTGTGCATCCAGATTTCTCCAACAATATTAAAGTTTGGATATTCATCTGTTACTGATTTTGCCCAATTTGCCATTGCTGTAGGATCAGAATAATTGTAAGTGTCTACTCTGAATCCATCAAGATTTGCATATTCAATCCACCAGATAGCGTTTTGAGTTAGGTATTTTGCAACTAGAGGGTTTTTTAAATTTAGATCTGGCATTGAAGGAACAAACCATCCATCGATACAAACTTCTTTATCCAATTTTGAAGCGTGAATATCAGTAATTACTTCACGTCTGTGATGCGTTTGTGTGTAGTTTTCAAATTGATTAATCCAAGATTTTGTTGGTAAATCTTTAATCATCCAATGTGTGATTCCCCAGTGATTGGTCACGTAATCCATAACCAACTTCATGTCTCTTTTATGCATTTCATTAGATAAACGAACATAATCCTCATTTGTTCCATAACGCGCATCGATTTTGTAAACATCAGATTGTGCATACGTATGATACGAATGTTCTTTGTCGTTGTCTTCGTTTAATGGTGTGTTCCAGATTGCTGTTGCTCCTAGAGAAGAAATATAATCTAAGTTCTGGATGATTCCTTCGATATCACCACCATGACGTCCGCCAGGAATTGAGCGATTTGCTTTTTCTACTAATGAAGCATCGCTATCGTTTTTAGGGTTTCCATTGGCAAAACGATCAGGCATGATTAAGTACATCATATCTGATGCGTCGAAACTTTTGCGTTGAGCAGAATTTTCTCTTCTTTTCTTTAAGGAGTATTTTTGTGTGTATGCAACTTTGTTTTTGTTTTTAAATGAAAAAACGAACTCTGATGCAGGTATGTTTTTAGTGTCGATTGTTACGAAAATGTAGTTAGGGTTTTCGGTTTTTTTAATGTCTTTAATGACTACATTGTTAGAAACAGAAGGTTCATATTGTGCAATGTTTTTTCCGTAGAACATGATTTGAAGTTCAGGATTGTTCATGCCTGCATACCAAAATGGAGGTTCTGTCTTCTGGATTTGCGCTTTTACAGAAGCAGAAAATAATAGAACCACTAAGAGGATTCTATATAATGTTTGGTTTGTTTGAAGTGGTATTCTCATAATTTGTTTTTTTTAATTCGATTAAAACAAGATCGATTTTTTCTGCAAGACTTTTAAATCTTGTTGGGATGTTCTCAACTCAATGGCTTTGTCTGTTTAAAACTTATTTTTGGTGCAATTTTTTTAGCACGTAGCTTTTACAGATTAACCAGATTTATGTTGATTTTTATTTTTCTGTAAGTCTTCTAAAAACTCTGGGAGATAAAATATTTTGACTCTTTTGAAAAAAAGACAAGCAATTTAGAGGATTACTTGTCTTTTTTAAGAATTATTTAGTTTCGATTATGCTAATTGCATAACCACCACCTGGAACTGATAACTGTGATAGTTTTGATTTATTTGTTACCGCTATTTTTTTGATTGTGTAAGCTTGTGGATTTGTTTTGTAATGTGCATCTTTTGCATCAGCATAAATTGTTGCTGTGTATTTCTTTCCTTTTTCAAGGAAGTTAAAATTGATGTTTGATGTACGGCTTACATCTCCGTTTACGTTACCTACAAACCAGTTGTTGGTACCTTTTGCTTTACGAGCGACTGTGATATAATCACCTGGTTCTGCTTCTAGGTATTTACTTTCATCCCAATCGATAGCAACATCTTTGATGAATTGAAAAGCATCAGCAAATTTGTTGTAGTGCTCAGGAAGGTCTGCTGCCATTTGTAATGGGCTGTACATAGTAACATATAATGCTAGTTGATTTGCAATTGTACTATTTACATGTGATTTGTTATCTGGATTAAGTTTGCTGATATCCATTTCAAAAATACCAGGAGTATAATCCATTGGTCCACCAATTAATCTTGTAAATGGTAAAACTGTAACGTGATTTGCTTTAGATCCACCAAATGCTTGGTATTCTGTTCCTCTTGCTGATTCGTTACCGATTAAGTTAGGGTATGTTCTGCTAATACCTGTTGGGCGAACTGCTTCGTGAGCATTAACCATAATTTTGTATTCAGCTGCTTTTTCTAACGCATATTGATAATGGTTTACAATCCATTGGCTGTAATGATTTTCACCTCTAGGTAAAATATCTCCTACGTAACCACTTTTTACTGCATCATATCCATTGTCGTTCATGAATTTGTATGCTTTGTCCATATGGCGCTCATAATTACGAACTGAACCTGAAGTTTCATGGTGCATAATTATCTTTACTCCTTTTGATTTTGCGTAAGCATGTAATCCTTTTACATCGAAATCTGGGTAAGGAGTAACGAAATCAAAAACATAATCTTTTGAGTGACCAAACCAGTCTTCCCAGCCTTCATTCCAACCTTCAACTAAAACTGCATCAAAACCATTTAAGGCTGCAAAGTCGATGTATTTCTTAACATTAGCATTAGTTGCTCCATGGGTACCATTTGGTTTTGCTTTTGAAAAATCTGTTACACCAAGTTGTACTGTTGGAAAATCATTTGTATATGACCAAGAACTTTTTCCTGTGATCGTTTCCCACCAAACACCTACATATTTAACTGGTTTATCGAAGATGTATCTTCAATTTTACATGGGTCGTTTAAGTTCAATGTCATTTTTGAATCAAGAATTTCTGTTGCATTATCGCTAACAATAATTGTTCTCCATGGAGAATGATTCGGCGCTTGCATATGTCCTTTATCACCTTTTGCATCTGGAGTTAACCATGATTCGAATATCATGTTTTTATCATCTAAATTTAAATGCATACATGAATAATCAATTAATGCAGCTTCGTGAAGATTGATATATAATCCTTCAGCAGTTTTTAGCATAAGTGAAGTTTGTACTCCTGTTGGAGAAAAAGACTTTTGTGAAACGTTTGCTGTATATGCTTTTTCAGCTAATCCACGAATTTCTGATAATTTTGATTTTGTGTAATCATATTCTTGTGTGTCATAATCACCAGGAATCCAAAATGCAGTATGGTCACCCGTCATTGCAAATTGTGTCTTTTCTTCTTTGATTACGAAATACGTAAGGTTTTTTTGTGTTGGAAATTGATAACGGAATCCAAGTCCGTCATTGAACAAACGAAAACGGATTAATAATTGTCTGTCTGTTCCTTTTTGGTTTAATGTAACAGCTAATTCATTATAATGATTACGAATCGTAGCTACTTCTCCCCAAACTGGTTTCCAGTTTTCGTCGAAAGTTGTTGTTTTTGTATCAACAATCGTAAAGTCATTCAATAATGATTTTTTATCATCTTTAAGCTCAAGACCCAACTTACTGGATTTTACAACCTCTTTGTTTTTGTATTTAAGATTGTAAGTTGGAGTTCCATCGCTTTGTAGCGAAAACTCCATGACAAATTTTCCTTCAGGCGATTTTAGTTGTTGCGCTTTTGTAACGTTACAAAATGCAACTAGAATGAAGGCTGTGAAAATGAAATTCTTCATGTTGTTAAATTAAAAAATGTTATAAAAATAGATATAGATACTAGTATTTATGCTGTTACATATTTATTAGCTACTACGGTTTGGCCATTAACGACAATGGCTAATTCATGGTCTCCATCTACAGAAAACGTTGTTTCGTTATGGTTTATTGATACAGTTAGAATTTGATTTCTAAAGTTGATTTTAAATGAATATCCTGTCCATTCTTTTGGAATTTTTGGAGAGAAATGTAAAGTATCATTTTTTACACGCATTCCTCCAAAACCTTCTACAATACTCATCCAAGTTCCTGCCATTGATGTAATATGACAACCTTCTTCTACCTCTTTGTTATAATCGTCTAAATCTAAACGAGACGTTCTTAAGTAAAATGTATATGCCATATCCATTTTGTCTAAAGCAGCCGCCTGAATGGAGTGTACGCAAGGCGAAAGTGAACTTTCGTGTACAGTAAATGACTCGTAAAACTCAAAATTACGCAATAGTTCTTCTTTAGAGAAATGTTCTTCAAAAAAGTAAAAACACTGTAAAACATCGGCTTGTTTGATGTATGGTGAACGCAATACACGATCCCAAGACCATTTTTGGTTTATAGGACGTTGTGAGCGGTCTAGATCTTTTACAGGAACTAAATCTTTATCTAAGAACCCGTCTTGTTGTAAGTAAACATTTAGTTCTTCTGAAAATGGGAAGTACATATTGTTAGCTACTTTTTTCCATTCTTGAATTTCGTTTTCAGTAAGTTGTACTTTTTCGATAATTCTGTTATAGTCAGCTGGATATTCAGCTGCTACTTTTATAATTTGTTCTTCGGCATAATCGATACACCATTTAGCAATATAGTTGGTATAGAAATTATTATTGATATTATTTTCATATTCGTTTGGACCTGTAACTCCTGAAAATCACATATTGATTTTTGTCTGTAGAGAATGGCTTCTTTGGTGCAAAACGTGCAATACCGAACTAATACTTCTAATCCTTTTTCGGGAATATAAAGATAATTTCCTGTGTAACGGTTGTAATTAAAAATAGCAAAAGCGATCGCACCATTTCTGTGGATTTCTTCATGTGTGATTTCCCGATTCGTTATGGCATTCTTCACCATTCATAGTTACCATCGGGTATAAAGCAGCTCCATCTTTAAATCCTAAATTGTCTTTAGCATTTTCAATAGCTTTGTCCAACTGGTTGTAGCGATATGTCAATAAATTTCGAGCAACTTGCTGGTCTTTCGTAGCCATGTAAAACGGATGCAATATGCTTCGGTATCCCAATAGGTTGATCCACCATATTTTTCTCC
This sequence comes from Flavobacterium sp. TC780, assembly GCF_056783245.1. NCBI lineage: Bacteria > Pseudomonadati > Bacteroidota > Flavobacteriia > Flavobacteriales > Flavobacteriaceae > Flavobacterium > Flavobacterium sp. TC780. The sequence continues at coordinate 12,567 of NZ_JBXBAV010000006.1, forward strand.
GGTAAAACCTTTTCGCCCAATATTTAATCGGTTATCTTTTCCTGAGTAGGTTCGGTTTAACTGAAAAATATTGAAACGAATTCCTTGTTGAGCTTTTACATCACCTTCGATGGTAATGTCTAGGTGCTGCCTCCCTAACAACAGGAGCATGTATTAACCTT
>NZ_JBXBAV010000007.1:0-15872 GCF_056783245.1 Flavobacterium sp. TC780
CTATGTATTGCTAAGGTTAATACATGCTCCTGTTGTTAGGGAGGCAGCACCTACCATCTATTAATCAATGTGATACAATATATTCCGTACACATTAAAGATTGATTTTCTTTCACTGATTTATTAACCTAAAAAATGATTTTTTGAGAAAATTTAAAAAATTTGTCGCTCATTTTTCTATGGTTTTAAATTTAAAAACTCTAGACCATGAGCAAATGAGAATAGCATTTGTCGAAATTGCAAAAAAGAGATAGTAACACCTACGGTTAACAAGGAAGATTTATTAAACTACTCTATAAATGAGTGTCTATTATTGTTTGATTATCTTTAAATATATTAAAAATAAACCAAAGGTTCTGCCGTGAAATTGATTTTAGCTTATGCGAATTTGTTATCCCTATTTCCAGACAAACCCATCTCGAAAAAGTAGTAAATCACGCGCAACAAGATTACAAAGTACAGTGTTTATATATTGTGTGATTCTATTCACTTTTCGTGATGAAAGTAGATTTATTTTTATTTTTGTTTTTTTTAATTACAATTTTTTTTAAAACTAGAATAAAAAGAGAAAGGCTAATCGTAATGATTAGCCTTTCTTGTTATATTATTCCTTTACTAAGTAGATCCCGTCTTCTTTTATCTCAATTAGTTTCTCTCTATAAAGTGCTCCAATAGCTTTTTTAAACGTTTTCTTACTCATTTTGAGTACCGTTTTAATATCTTCTGGATGAGAATTATCTGTAAGTCTTAAAAAACCACGGCTTGCTCTTAACTCATCCATAATTTTTTCGGCATTTGGCTCGATACTTTGATATCCCTGCACTTGCAATGAAACGTCTATTTTATTGTCAGGGCGAATATTTTTATATAACCTCGCATACGATCTCCTGTACGAATAGCATCATCATAAACCTCATCTTTGTACAACAGTCCTTTATGTTTTTCATTGATGATTACATTGATTCCAATTTCGGTAATATGAGAAACAATTAAATCTACCTCTTCTCCTTTTTCAACTGTTAGGTTATCATTATTCAAGAATTGGTTTGTTTTACTAGAAGCTACTAAACGATTGGTTTTTTCGTCCATGTATAAATAAACCAAATAACGCTTTCCTTTTTCCATAGGACGCGCCTGTTCTTTAAATGGAACTAGAATATCTTTTTCCATTCCCCAATCCATAAAAGCACCAATCTGATTGATGTAGTTTACTCGCAAAAGTGCAAACTCATTTAGTAAAATATATGGTTCTAATGTTGTAGCAACCGGACGCTCTTCGTGATCTAAATAAACAAAAACAATAAGTTCTTCGCCTATTTCAAATTCATTTGGAACATATTTGTTTGGTAATAGTATGTCATGAATTCCTTCTGGATCTTTTTCGGGGTTACCCAAAAACAATCCTACTTTGGTATCACGTAATATAGTTAGTGTATTGTATTTTCCTATTTCAATCATCTTCTTTAAAGTTCTGTATTGCTATCTAAGCAAGTTTCTAAGTTGCAAAGGTACGAAGTTTGAATCTACAAAGGAAAAGTATTTATTAAGGATTCTTATCGTTAAGTTTTCTAATCGCTTTATTTTTTAATTAAATTTGAGATCGTATTAATAAATTCCAAATAAATGAAACCACAATTTCTTATCTATCTCTTTACATTACTATTTTTTCTCTCCACTTATACAGTCTCAAACAAATGATGACCCAGAAATAAGGAAAATGATTACTGAAGTTAAAGCCGAAAGTCTTGAAAATACCGTTGTAAAATTAGTTTCTTTTGGAACTAGACACACCTTGAGTGATACTAAAAGTAAAACACGAGGAATTGGTGCTGCTCAAAAATGGGTAAAATCTGAATTTGATAAGTACGCATTAGAATCTAACGGAAGATTAAATGCTGTCATTGATTATTTTATGGTAAAAGCTGATGGAAAACGCATCTTAAAAGACAGTCAGCTTGCAAATGTTATGGCTACATTAAAAGGAACCGATCCTACTGATGATCGTGTGCTTATCATTAGTGGGCATCTTGATTCACGAGTATCTGATGTCATGAATATTAAGGACGATGCTCCTGGAGCAAACGATGATGGTTCTGGAGTTGCTGCAATGATGGAAATAGCTAAAATCATGAGCAAAAGATCTTTTCCTTGTACAATCATTTTTGTAGCTGTTACTGGCGAAGAACAAGGTCTTTATGGAGCAAAACATCTTGCTGAATTAGCCAAAGAATCTAAATGGAACATAATCGCGATGATAAATAACGATATGATTGGTAATAGCTTATCTAGCGGTACAAATCTTAGAGATAACACTCAGGTTAGGGTTTTTAGCGAAACTATTCCGTATCTGGAAACTGAAGAAGAAGCTAAAATTGTAAAGCGACAAACAAAGACAATGACAGTCCTTCGAGACAATTTGCGAGATATATTAAAACTACTACAAGTCAATATGTTGATCAATTAAATATTAATCTTGTTTACAGAAACGACCGCTTTTTACGCGGTGGTGATCACACTCCATTTAGTCAAAATGGTTTTACTGCTATACGCTTTTGTGAAATGAATGAAAATTTTAATCATCAGCATCAAGATATACGAACAGAAAACAATATAAAATATGGTGATCTTCCTGAATTTATGGACTTTGAATATTTAAGAAAAATTACCTGCTCTAATCTAGCAACCTTATCAAACCTAGCTTGGTCTCCCAAAGCACCTATTAATGTAGGCATTGAGAAAATCTCTTTCTAACTCATCTACCTTGCTATGGAACCCTGCAGCCGATAAAAAAATATATGGTTATCAAGTTTTGATGCGAGAAACTGCATCATCACATTGGGAAAAAACTTTTTTTACCTCTGATACAAAAATTGAACTTCCTTATTCCAAAGATAATTTTTTCTTTGCTGTACAGGCTGTAGACTCACTAGGACATGCTAGTTTAGCTGTTTTCCCTATTCCTATACGATAAACACCTCAATTAATTTTCATTAAAAAAGCGCCCAAAAGACGCTTTTATTATTTTATAATGAGATACTACTTGTAAACACTTTCTTTTTTAAAGTGTTTCGTTAATAAATAGTATACAACTGCTCTATATTTATTCTTGTTTGAGCGTCCGTATTGTTCTAATACAGCATCAATTCCAGCATCTAAAGCTGGTGTATCTGGTAAGCCTAATTTCTTAATTAAAAAATTATTCTTTACTGTATCTAATTCTGATTTTTGCGTTCCTGCAACTGTTGCTGCATCTGCATTATATATTGACGGGCCACAACCAATAGTTACTTTTGTCAATAAATCCATATCTGGAGTTACACCACACTTGTCTTTTAAATCAGCAGCATACTTTACAATTAATTCGTCTCTTGCACTCATAAATAAAAATTTAATAGTTGATTAATAATTGGTTTATATTCTCAAATTTAAGCTTTTATTCTATACATTGTGTGTTATTTAAGACAAATAAACAGCAATAAATTTATAATAGTTCTTTAAAAAACTGGAGCAATATTTTATCGTTTTCTATTGTTGGTGTAAAAATTTCCAAAATTGCTGGCGCTCCCTTTGTATTGTACAACGTTTTTAACCCCAATTGCAATGTATTTTCATCATCTGCCTTTATATAATTCATTTTAAACATCCCTGCCATATACTCGGCCGTTAAATGATGTGATGTTTCAAAAAAGGTGTTAAAAACTGGTTTCTCCTGATGTCCTGGTAAAATACGGAAGATTCCTCCTCCTCCATTATTTACGATTATAATTTTAAAATCATTCGGGATATAACTATTCCATAAAGCATTACTATCATACAAGAAACTAATGTCTCCTGTAATAAAAACTGCTGGCTTAGGATTACCTACTGCAGCTCCTATAGCCGTTGATGTACTACCATCGATACCACTCGTACCACGATTACAGAAAACATCTATCGATGAATCTATGTCGATTAATTGTGCATATCGAATAGCTGAACTATTACTTATTTGTAATTGACTATTTTTTGGCAATGATTCTATTACTTTTTCGAAGACCTTAAAATCTGAAAATGGAATCTTTCCTAAATATTCCTGTGCTCTTACTTTTCTTAAATCATTAATTTTTTCAATTTTTGAAAAGTAATCACTTTCAATAGATTCCGTTTGAGGCAAAAATGCTTCGAAGAAATCATTTGGATTTGTTTTTATATGACTTGGTGAAGCTCCAAATGTATCATACGCTCTTAGCGTATCTATATGCCAATGTTGCTTTGGTTTGTACTTTCTTAAAAACGCCTTGATACGTTTAGAAACTATCATTCCTCCAAAAGTGATTAAAATTTCGGGTTGAAAATCTTCAAAATCAGTTGCTGTAAACGGTGTAATTAAGGTATCTATACTGTTTACAAAACTCGGATGATGCAAGTTAGATGTTGTCTCAGTTAAAACAACTACTGATTCTTCATTGGCTAATCTTTCAATTATTTTTTGATTAATAGTATGTGGTTCATTTACTCCTACAAGTACCATCTTACGAGTCGATTTATTCCAATCAGCAACCATATTAGCTATATCTGCTATTGCTTCTGACTGGTTTCCTTTTACGTAAGTGTTTATTATTGGGGTTACAGTAAGTTCCGAAACTGTTTCATATAGCGGTTCTTCGAATGGTGCATTAATATGTACTGGCCCTTTTTGTATTTTGGCTGTATCTATCGCTTCATTGATTTTCTTATCATTTTCCAGCGAAACATCTTCATGTAAATTAGCATTATACAAGGAATGATTGCTATATACATTTTCCTGACGAATCGTTTGTCCATCGCCTATATCTATTTTACTTTGTGGGCGATCGGCTGAGATTACAATTAATGGAATCTGACTATAAAATGCTTCTGCAAAAGCAGGATAATAATTTAGTAATGCTGAGCCTGAAGTACAAACTAAAGCTGTTGGTTGATGAGTTTGCTGAGCAATTCCTAATGCAAAAAATGCTGCACATCTTTCGTCTGCGATACTATAACACTGAAAGGCTGGGTTACTAACAAATCCTATGGTCAAAGGGGCATTTCGTGATCCTGGAGATATAATTATATTGGTGATTCCTTTTTCTAAACAAATCTGAATGATACTCTGTGCAAGTGGTATTTTGGGGTAAATCATTTTTTCGAAATTATAAAACACAAAGTTAATGAGTTCAGACATGATTTAGGGTATAAATAACAATATATTACCATCTACTTATAGAAAAAGGAAATATATTTGTAAAAATTGTCTTTAATAAAACTGAAGAATTATGCGCTTTATTTATCTATCGTTACTCCTACTTTTTATACATACAGGAAATGCTCAAAATCAATTCATTCATGATGACATTTCATATAAAGATGCTTTAGTAAAGGCGAAACAAGAAAGCAAACCTGTATTTATTATGCTTTATGCTAATTGGTGCCCGCATTGCAATGCTATGAAGAATGGTACTTTAAAAGATGCTATAGTAATGGCTTTTTTAAAAGACAATTACATTTGTGTTTGGAAAGATATTGATAAAGAAGAAGGTCTTGCTCTAAAAACCAAGTTTGACACTAAATCTTTACCTAGTTTTTTAATTGTTGATTCTAATGAAACTGTTTTATATAATTTGAAAGGCGAAATAAAAACTGCTGAATTCTTAAACGAAATCAAAAACGCTTTAAATCCTAAAATGCAATTGCCTTATCTTGAAAAACAGTTTTTAGCAGACCCAAGCAATCCTAATAAATGTTTAGCTTACTTAACTACATTGAGAAAAGGCCGCGAAAGAGTCGATTTATCCAAAGCAACGCATACCTATCTTGCCACACAATCGGATCCTCAATTACTTACTGAAATGAACTGGCGTATTATTGCTAATGGCGTAAGCGATATCAAATCACATGAATTTCAATATGTATTGCAGCATCAAAAGGAATTTGGAAATGTTGCTTCTCCTGATCGTGTAGAGAAAAAGATAATTAATATTGTAACTGAATTACTTCGTCCTTATACCGAAAGCCTTGATACCATTAACTATTACAAACAAAGAGAAATTGCAAAATCGATTCGTCTTCAAAAAACTGATTCTCTCGTTTTCTCTTATGATTTAACAATTGCTGAAAGAAGTACCAATTGGAAGTATTATAACAAAACCGCTTTAGATGGAACTCAAAAATACGTATGGAATACTCCTAGTATCTTAAAAGAAATTGGACAAGTTTACCTAAAAAATATTTCGGATGTTGAAAGCCTTAAAAAATCTATCGAATGGGTAAAACGTTCTTTAGAATTAAATGACGCTTATGATGGTAATTTATTACTGGCCCGTCTTTATATTAAAATTAAAGATAAAAAATCGGCTTTAGTCTATGCCAAAAAAGCTAAAGTTATTTGTAAAGAAATGGATTGGGACTCGAAAGATGCTGATGCTTTATTAGCCGAACTTAAATAAAACTACAAATAATACAACTCAATATGTCTGTTACAATTCGACCAGCAACTTCTCAAGATTTAGTAAAGATTCTTGATATTGTTAACTATTCTATTTTACATACCACTGCAAATTACAGCTACGAAACTCAGACTATCGAAGTTCAGGAAAAATGGTTTGAAGATAAAAACTCTAAAAACTTACCTGTTATTGTTGCAGAGCTGGATGGTAAAGTTATTGGTTTTGGCAGTTATGGTCCGTTTAGAGAGAAAATTGGATATCAATACACTATAGAGCATTCTGTTTATGTAACTGATAATATAATTGGGAAAGGTATTGGCTCTAAATTATTGACTGAATTAATTCGCCTAGCCAAAGAGCAAAATTATCATGTTATGATTGGAGCAATTGATGCTGATAATGCCGGAAGTATTAAGTTTCATGAAAAATTTGGTTTTGTAGCAACTGGAACTATCCATGAAGTAGGTTACAAATTTGATCATTGGCTTGATCTGGTTTTCATGCAGTTAATACTTAAATAAAATTTTACTTTTAAATATAACACCTAATTAATGTAAATATCTGAATAGGTATGAAGTGCCATTTGGAAATTATTTATTAATTCTTCTCGTGAAGCAGAAATATCCAATAAACTAATATCATCAATATTTTTAAATTTATACAATACCTCTTTATTAAAACTGCAAACTACAATAGGGACTCCTTTTCTTTGCAATTTAATAAAATCAAATAAGTCTTCTCCTGAATAAACAATGAAAAAAATAAACGAATATTCCTCTTGTATATTATCAAAATTATCCTCTGAGCTAAACTTTTTGTAAACTTTAAAATTAATCTCTTTTCCAAATTGCTTTTTTAAAAATCTGGAAAAACCATGTTGATTATCATATACCAATACCTCTTTTGCCTCCATATTTTTTTTTACTAATACTCTATTTTGCAACTAATTCACTTACTTTTTATTCTCTAATTAGAGAAAATACAAAATAACAGAATCTTTTTGACAGAATATATTTTAAAAACAACACATTAAGACATTTTTAAACCATTCTATGACTTTTCAACAAATAAAAGATACTAAAAACAGAAATAAATGCGAATTAATCATTAACCGAAATAAAAATTCATACAATTTAAAAAGGAGCTTTAACAAAATCGTCAGAAGGCTTTCTTTCAAATTGTTGAAAATACATTGAAGCAAAATAACTTAGTTTGTCATAATTTAGTTCTTGTGAAATATCTGTGAGAGAATCAAACTTTCCACTTTTAAGAAGTTCTTTGGCAAGAATCATTTTTTGTCTTAAAAAAAAATTATTTGGAGTTCCAGTAAACATTTTTTTAAACAAAGACATATATTTTGAAATTGACATTCCAGCCATATCTGCCAAAAAATCGATACCTGGAAATCCTTTATATAGGTTATCTAATAAATAATCCTTTGTAGTATTTAAAACTTCAGCATCTCTTTCTGATACATAATGAAGCATCGGTAATGGTGTTGAATAACGATCAATAAATGTTGCTAATAACCTGAGTGCAACACCTCTCAAATATATTTCGAAAGCTGGATCTAAAAAAGACTTATTCTTAATGGCATGCATAATAACCTTGCTTTTACTATCAATATGATCATAAAAGAAAAGTGTATTTTTTCCGCTTTTTATTTTCTGCTTATTTGAATCTCTTATAACTCCATCTGCAACTGTAAATTTCAATAAGTCTTTAGCAACCAATAATCGCATGGCAAAAACCCGTTCTCCAACAACTGGCTGAAATACATTATCAATAGCATTATCAAATACACCAAAGCCTAGATTTGCTTTATATCCAATTTTATGCTTTATTCCTTGAACATGGATCAAATTCATCTTATCACTAAAATCGTAATGAATTATATATAAATCATCTTCTGATTTTACTCTTTTTTATCAGAATGGCTTCTTTAAATACTAAATCCCAAATTACAACCGAAAGTCCAGGCATAACTTCTGTATAATAAAAACCACCATCAGCTACATCTTTAGGCATCTGTAAGAACTTATCCCCAATTAGCTCCGCTCCTAGCTTCTCAATAAATTGTTTCGCAAGTTCTTTTTGCCATACAGATGTTAAAGTATATGTGTGACTAATTTCTATCATTACTGTAATTGTTTAATAAACTCTTTTGGTGACATCCCATAAAAATCCCTAAATTTTGTTGTAAAATAGGAATTATTTGTAAAATTTAATTCATTTGAAACTTGGGTAATCGTCAACTGTTTCTCTTGCAAAAGGCGTTTAGCCTCAATAAGTTTATTATTAAGAAAAAAAGAATTTGGAGTCATTCCGGTAATCTTTTTAAATAAGTTTTTATATTTAGTTTCAGACATATTTGCTTCTTGGGCTAAAAAAACAATACTAGGAAAAATCTGATTTAAATTTTCAATTAAATAAGCTTGAGATTTTATAATCCCTTCCAAATCTCTTTCATTAACTTTATCAACTACGATTTCATCAAGGACCATCTTTTCAATATATTCTGCCAAAAGACTCTGTACCACTCCTTTAAGATGAAGATCAAAAGATTCCCCTTCCAGCTTTTCAGAACGTAAATTCATCAAAAGATTATAACTTTCATTACTCATCCTTGTAAATTTGACGATCGTATTTAATTTAGAATTCAAAATCTCGTCGGCATGCTTTTTTACTGATGGATTATTTTCTAAGTACCCTCTTATTACTTCTTTTTTAATAAAAATATTTAAAGCAAATGTCTTACTTCCAGGTTTTACAATATAATCAGAGCTTAATGTACTATCAATAATAGCTAAATTATAGTTCCACCTGCCAATTGGATTCTCTCCATCCCTTAATAACAAAACTGCCTCTCCTTCAGTAAGATTATAATACATTCCTATAAAATCATCTGTTTTATTTTCTTGCCTAAAATGAATTTCCGAGTGATATACAACATCAATATAAAGTACCGAAATTCCAAAATCACAACTCAAGAAATACCTCTCTCCTGTATGAATATGATCTGGAACCAGGATGAAATCGCCATCAACTCTTCCTTCTAACTGTAACGCAAGAGATTCTACCCAGTCTAGCTCTACTCCATAATGATGTGTGATTTTTTTCATAGATATTGTTTCTAAACATTTTTCATAATACAAAACAAGATTATCATGTATTAAAATAATCAAAAAAAACAGTTCAATTAATCGTAGCAGTATTGTTTTTTATTCTCATTCTCTAAAAAATTTCAGAGTGCAAAATGAAACATTTTTTGCGGCTTAATACGTTTAAAAAATATCAGATTAAGACATTTATCAGGTACATAACAAGTCTTTATTAGTCATAAATTAAGTTATGTTTCGTAAATGTATAAATTATCTATATGCTTATTGCAAAAAATGAATAGGCCAATATAAATTTTACTGCAGAAGAACTTTTATTAATTAAAAAAGCGATTTCCAATAATGAAAACCGCTTTTGAGTTCGTCTTTTTGATGAATTAACTTTTAATCCAATTGATTATCTCTGGATCCGTTGGTAACGTTTTAGGATGAATTACTTTTACCAATTCTCCTTTTTCATTAATTAGATATTTCTGGAAGTTCCACTCTACTTCTGAGTCTTGCAATCCATTTTTAGATTTTTGAGTCAAGAACTTATATACTTCGTTCATATCGTCTCCTTTTACTGAGATTTTGTCCATCATAGGAAAAGTAACGCCATAATTTTGTTGGCAAAAAGCACCAATCTCTTCATTTGTTCCTGGTTCTTGTGATGCAAAATTATTTGCTGGAAATCCAACGATAACAAAGCCTTTATCTTTATATTCTTTATAAATTGCTTCTAAATCTTTGTATTGTGGTGTTAATCCACATTTTGAAGCTGTATTTACTATCATTATTTTTTTTCCTTTTAAAGAAGCAAAATCAAATGGATTCCCCCGATAGATCCTCTACTTTAAACTGATAAATGGTTTGTTTTTCCATAACCTTTTCACTTTTGTTATTTTTATTTTTCTTTGTTTGCGCATAATTCTGACCGCTAAACAAAATCATAGCTCCACAGAATAAAAACAATATTTTTTTCATAATTATTTTTTTATAAAATTAGTCAAAATTGATTTACCTGATTTCATTCTTCACTTTATTTTATGATTGAACAATTGTTAATTAAACAAAAAAGCCTAATGCATATAAACATTAGGCTTATTCAACAAACAAATTAAATTTTTCTCATCAAATTCTTCCATTACAAAGGAGCTTTTCGACACATATTCCTTCTATTAAAACCATAAAATTAAGGAAAGAGGTTTCCAAATTCGTTCTATCATCTTTTTTCTCTAGAAGCTGGCAAAATATTATCCCCCATATTTGCCATAACTATTCTAAAATCACATTAGAATGGAAACCTATCCCTGAATTAATCAATTATTTTAGTCTAAATTATCCCCCATTCAAACTATCATAATCTACATATACGAGATTAGTTTATGTTTGGTTTTAAAAAAACTAAAAAAGTTAATATTTTATTTTTTATCATTTTTTAAAAGCATTATAGTTACAAATAAATTACAATTTCTTTAAAATTTTAAATTATATTTATACCAGCATTAACAATATTCATAGTTTTTAAACTAAAATATATAAGTTTTTTCACCCTAAATCTACAAAAAATGAGTCAAGACGAATTATTGGTATTAATTTATAAGAAAGACGAAAAGGCTTTTACCTATCTATATGATATGTATTCCAAAAGTTTATTTGCCGTTATCAATGTTCTTATAAAAAACAGAGAAGAAGCTGAAGATGTGCTTCAAGAAGTATTTGTGAAAATTTGGAAAAACATCGATTCCTACCACGAAAGTAAAGGTCGTTTTTATACCTGGATCCTTAATATTGCTCGAAATACGTCTATTGACAAACTTCGCTCTAAAAACTTTAATAACAGTCAAAAGAACCTTTCTTCAGATAATTTCGTACATCTATTAGACGACAGTAATAAACTTGTCAATAAAATTGATACTATTGGAATTCAAGAGTTTGTAAAAAAACTAAAACCAAAATGTATTGCAATAATTGATTTATTATTCTTTAAAGGATATACCCAACAAGAAGCTTCAGAAGAGTTGGCGATACCTTTAGGAACTATCAAAACACAAAACAGAAACTGTATTAATGACTTACGAATTTATTTAAAATTATAATGGAAACAAAAGAATATATAGAATCAGGTATTTTAGAGCTTTATGTTTATGGATTACTCACCGAATCTGAAAGTATAGAAGTAGCCACAATGGCAAAAAAACATGACGAAATTAACGATGAAATTATAGCCATCGAAAAAGCAATTGTAGCACTATCTTCTAGCTTTTCACCTTTTCATTCGGTAGCTAATTTTGAGAAAATTAAAGCGAAACTAGAACTCAAACACGGTAAGGTCATCGATATGAAACCTGCAGCTAACTGGTCACAATATTTAGGTTGGGCCGCGGCTGTACTTTTCTTATTAGGTTTTGCTTACCAGTATGTACAACTTACTCAAACTAAAGAAGCAATAGCGATTGTTGGAAATGAAAAAGACAAATTAAAAAATGATTACGCTCTTTTAGACCAAGAAAATAAAGTTACTGCGCAAAGTTTAGCCATTGTAAGAGATATAAAAAACACAGGAGTTACTCTTGGCGGACAAGCTGTGGCACCTCAGTCATTTGCTAAAGCCTATTGGAATAAAGATACCAAAGTAACCTATATTGATGCTGCTGGATTACCAAAACCTCCAAAAGGAAAAGTATATCAGGTTTGGGCACTTAAACTTAGTCCAGTACTTACGCCTACAAGCATTGGTTTATTAAGTGATTTTGACTCTAATAGCCAAAAATTATTTAAAGTAGAAGATACTGGCTATGCTGAAGCTTTTGGAATCACTCTTGAACCTGAAGGTGGAAGTCCAAGTCCTACAATGGATCAATTATATACTTTAGGAAAAGTTTAAAATTCAACTTATTACAAAATTTAAAACGCATATTAAAACAACTTAATATGCGTTTTTTATTATTTTCAAAAACAAAATTAACCAATAACCAATCCTATTTAACTTATGAACAGTACTTTAATCTTAAGAGTAGCAGTTGCTATAATCTTACTCACACACAGTGTTTTTGGAATATTTGATAATGGTATTAATGATTTTGGAAATCTCTATTTAAACCAAATTGGGTTCGCTCCTTTTGGCGTTTTCCTTGCTTGGTCGATAAAACTATCACATTCTTGTTGTGGTTCTTTTGCTTGCTAATAAGTATATTAATTTTGCTGCGATTGTTACTATTTTATACTTATTATGGGAATTATTTTAGTTCATTTTCAAGAAGGCTGGTTTGTTGTAGGTGGTGGTAGAAATGGAATCGAGTATAACTTTTTACTGATTTGTGTTTTATTGGCAATCATGTTCCAAATGGTTTTTTAAGAGATTCTAAGTAACAAAAGTAGTTCTGAGGTACTAAGCTTTTTTACTGCAAAGTTCACAAAGCATTATAGCAATTATTTTATGTCCAAACATAATAGCCTTTGAACCTTTGTTACTTCGAACCTAATACAAAATCAATCTAAATCTAAAAACCCAAAATCTTCTCATTGTTAAAAAGTCTCTTGGGTTTGTGTAGAAACTAATATCGGGTAATCTTCTGAGAAATCTCCATTATCATCTGATAATACCAAATTAATTTTCTATCATTTTCATAAACAATCCAGTTGGAATGATCCACGATTTTTGCCAATTGTTAGTTGTTAGCTCTTCTATGAATTCGGGCATCTCCTCTAGATCCATGTCATAAATTGCTCCGAGAAAACTTATATCCTCCTTCGGCACATTGCCCATAACATGATCATCTGTAAAAAATCGGAAAGCAAAATTTCTTCTGAATGCCATACCGTATTGTCTATATTTTGGACTTGGCAAACCAAAGGATTATCTTCTTTTTTTTCTGTATCAACTCCCCAATAACAAACATTCTGATTTTCCTCTAAAAAAACTGGTTTCCATCTTCATAAAATAAATCTTCAGGTTTTAGAAATCGCTGAAATGAGGACATAAAAATATCCAATTTTCCAATCGTTACATAATATATTTTTAATGCTTCTGGTATTGCTTTTCCTAGTTTCGCTTTGCATTTTTTAATTATTTCTACGTCAAATCCGTCATTATTTGTTAATGAACGCCCTAATAATTTTTATGCGGTTTGATTTATAGTTTTTGAATTCATTTTAAGATCTTAATTATCTATAGTCACAGATTTCATTTATAGAATGTCTTTCTTTATCTATATACAAAAATACTTAATTCATAATTCATTCTTAACTTTAGATTACACGATCATTTTTTTAGACTAAAATCAAGTGAAACAAGAGGCTTTCCCTCACAACAAACTCTCACATATAAACATCAACATGAAACATTTAGATAATTTTTTCATAAAATTATTTTTTTATAAAAATATATATCGTAATATTGCATTTACTTTTAATAAGTATTCTATGATAGCAATTCTTGCAGGATGCCCTAATGCTTTTGCCAGAATAGCCAGTTCATTTTGATTGTCTGTAAAAAAATCAGTTTTAGTAGCTCCCATTGTTATATTTTTATATTGCAATATTACGATATATATTTTTTATAAAAAATAATTTTATGAAAAAATTATCTAAATGTTTCATGTTGATGTTTATATGTGAGACTTTGTTGTGAGGGAAAGCCTCTTGTTTCACTTGATTTTAGTCTGAAAAAATAATCGTAGTAATCTAAAGTTAAGAATGAATTATGAATTAAGTATTTTTGTATATAGATAAAAAAAGAAAAACACTTTTCGATAATATGAAAATCTGTGACTATAGATAATTAAGATCTTAAAATGAATTCAAAACTATGATAAAACAAATTGCAGAAAAATTATTAGGGCGTTCATTAACAAATAATGACGGATTTGACGTAGAAATAATAAAAAATGCAGAAGCGAAACTAGGAAAAGCAATATGCAGAAGCATTAAAAATATATTATGTAACGATTGGAAAATTGGATATTTTTATGTCCTCATTTCAGCGATTTCTAAACCTGAAGATTTATTTTATGAAGATGGAAATTTGTTTGTATAGGAAAATCAGAACGTTTGTTATTGGGAAGTTGATACAGAAAAAAAAGAAGATAATCCTTTAGTTTACAGTTCAGAAATATAAGACAATACGGTATGGTATTTCAGTAATAAATTTTGCTTTTGATTTTTTACAGATGATAATGTATGGGCAATGTGCCGAAGGAGGATATAAGTTTTCTGGAGCAATTTATGACATGGATCTAGAGGAGATGCCCGAATTCATAGAAGAGCTAACAACTAACAATTGGCAAAAAGTCGTGGATCATTCCAACTGGATTGTTTATGAAAATGATAGAAAATTAATTTGGTATTATACAGATGATAATGGAGATTTAGAAGATTACCCAATATTAGTTTCTACACAAACCCAAGAAGACTTTTTAACAATGGAAGAAGATTTTGGGTTTTTAGATTTAGATTGATTTTGTATTAGGTTCGAAGTAACAAAGGTTCAAAGGCTACTTATGTTTGGACATAAAATAATTGCTATAATGCTTTGTGAACTTTGCGGTAAACTCATACCTCAGAACCTTTGTTACTTAGAATCTCTTAAAACGATTTGGAAACACTATTGCCAATAAAACACAAATCAGTAAAGCTTATTTGATCTGTTTTCACCACCACCTACAACAAACCAGCCTTCTTGAAAATGAACTAAAATAATTCCCATAATAAGTACTAAAATAGTAACAATCGCAGCAAAATTGATGTACTTATTAGCAAGCAAAAGAGAGAGCAACAATATGTGATAGTTTTATCGACCAAGCAAGGAATACGCCAAAAGGAGCGAACCCAATTTGGTTTAAATAGAGATTTCCAAAATCATTAATACCATTATCAAATATTCCAAAAACACTGTGTGTGAGTAAGATTATAGCAACTGCTACTCTTAAGATTAAAGTACTGTTGAGTAAGTTAAATAGGGTTCAGTTATTGGTTAATTTTGTTTTTGAAAATAATAAAAAACGCATATTAAGTTGTTTTAATATGCGTTTTAAATTTTGTAATAAGTTGAATTTTAAACTTTTCCTAAAGTATATAATCGTATCATTGTAGGATCTTGATTTTCCACCTTCAGGTTCAAGAGTGATTCCAAAAGCTTCAGCATAGCCAGTATCTTCTACTTTAAATAATTTTTGGCTATTAGAGTCAAAATCACTTAATAAACCAATGCTTGTAGGCGTAAGTACTGGACTAAGTTTAAGTGCCCAAACCTGATATACTTTTCCTTTTGGAGGTTTTGGTAATCAGGTGCTGCCTCCCTAACAACAGGAGCATGTATTAACCTT
>NZ_JBXBAV010000008.1:0-39376 GCF_056783245.1 Flavobacterium sp. TC780
TACGCATTCGGTCAGGTTAATACATGCTCCTGTTGTTAGGGAGGCAGCACCTGGGATTTGGAGCTCCTGAACTACGATTCAAGCAGCTTTTGGTCAAAAATGGACTTCTACTGCAAGGATCAGGACGAACTAAAAAGCATATTTGATCAGGCAGTATTTACAGGTTTAAGAGCCGCAAAAAGTACTCGTGAATTTTATCAAATTAACGAGCAGCTTACTGAAGAAGATGTAATCGAGAGAGTAGCAAATAGTTATTACGATGTATATGTACAAACGTTTAAACTTAAACTTGGTTCAACAAAACCAAACCACGTAAATACTACCGAGTAAAAATTTCAAGGACAGTATGATAATGGTTTAGCAAAAAAAATTGACCTAAATAGAATTATCAAAGCTTTCTAACATCAGTACGCAACGTCAACAAGTAATCAACAAAGTTGCATTACAAGAAAATGCTTTGAAATTCTATATGGGAATGCCTATAAATTAAAATTGAAATTCCGAATTCCTCGAATTTGAAATTACTCCTCAAGCTTTATCAGAAACTCCAAATGTTGAAAATCTAACTCAATATTTGCTTCTGAAAAAACAAGAAGAACTATTGGTTTTTCAGAAGAAAGCAGTTCAGGCCGAATATTACCCAACACTTTCTTTAAGTGCAGGATACAACTATATTGGTCAGGGCCCAGAAATGCCTTGGTTTGCAAAACCATCGTCTGGAGTATACTGGTCTGATTTTTCGGCTATCGGATTAAATCTGAGAGTACCAATCTTTACAGGTTTTGGTACACGCGCCAAAGTTCGTCAAGCAGATGTTGCTATTTGTTCTTTACAAGAAGACTTAAAAGACACCAAGCTTTCGCTTGACATTGCATACAGCAATGCCATGATTCAGATGGAAAATAGCCTTATAACTATTAATAATCAAAAAGAAATAGAGAGCTTGCACAGCAAGTTTTACAAAACACAAAAAATAATTACCTACAAGGACTAGCTTCATTAAATGATCTATTAGATGTAGAAAATGCCTATATCGAAGCAGAAAATAATTATTCATCAGCAATACTAGGATATAAAATAGCAGAAATTCAAGTAATCAAATCAAAAGGCCAACTAAAATCACTTATAAATAACTAAAACAAATGAAAAAAACAATAATAATAACAATAGTAGTCATAATCGGGGCATTAGCATTAATAGGCTTCATTTTAACAAAGAATAAAGAGAGAACAAAGCTAAAACTGATATTGTTGCTGAAAAAAATGCTGCCGTTTCAGTTAAAGTTTCTTTACTGTAAAAACAGAAGAGGTTTCATTAGATTTTGTTGCTAACGGAGTTTTTCAACCAATACAAGAGCTAACTTTCTCTGCTGAAAAATCTGGAAAAGTAATTAGTGTTTTGGCTAAAGAAGGTGATTATGTAAAAGTAGGTCAAACTCTATTAACCGTTAGAGGTGATGTAATTAATGTAAATGCACAAGCTGCTCAAGGTGGCTTATCAAAATGAAAAGCAGATTATATGAGATATGAAAATGCTTTTAAAACTGATGGAGTTACAAAACAACAATTAGACCAAGCAAAATTAGCTTTAACAAATGCTGAAGCTAATCTAAAACAAGCTAATATTAATGTTGGGGATACTAAAGTAAAAGCACCTATTAACGGATTCATCAATAAAAAATATATTGAGCCAGGATCTATTTTAACTGGAATGCCTGCTACTCCATTATTTGATATTGTAAATGTTTCAAAATTAAAACTAGTTGTAACAGTAAATGAAAATCAAGTTGCTAGTTTAAAATTAGGAAACATAATTAAAGTAACTGCTAGTGTCTATCCTGACAAAGTTTTTTCTGGAAAAATTACTTTTATTGCAGCAAAAGCGGATGAGAGTTTAAAGTTTCCTGTTGAAATCGAAATTGCAAATAATGTAAACAACGACCTTAAAGCAGGTATGTACGGAACTGCAAATTTTGCTTCTAATCAACAAAATCAAAACCTAATGGTTGTACCAAGATATGCTTTTGTAGGAAGTGTAAGTAGCAACCAAATATTTGTAGTTGAAAATGGTATTGCAAAATTAAAGAAAGTAACAGCTGAAGAATTTTAGGTGATAAAGTAGAAATTATAAATGGATTATCTGATGGAGAAATCGTAATCACTACTGGTCAAATTAACTTACAAGACGGAGATAAAGTAGAAATTATAAAATAGTTTAAAAGCACTAAGCAAAATATATGAAATTAGCCGAAATATCCATAAAACGTCCGTCGTTAGTAATTGTATTGTTTACAATTCTGACACTTGGTGGATTGTTCAGCTACAGCCAGTTAGGTTATGAAGCTGATCCCTAAATTTGAACAAAACGTTATTACTATATCTACCGTTTATCCTGGGCCTCTCCAAGTGAGGTAGAAAATACGGTAACCAAGAAAATTGAAGATGCGATTGCATCCTTAGAGAATGTCAAAGAAAATTGACTCAAAATCATACGAAAGTTTATCTATCGTTTCGATTACATTAACTTCAAACGCAAAAGTCGGTTTCTCTTTGAATGATGCACAGCGTAAAATTAACGCAATCATTAGTGATTTGCCTGATGATGTTAAAACACCGGCATTAACCAAGTTCTCGCTGAGTGATTTACCTATTATGACGCTTGGTGCCAACGGAAAAATGGATGAAGCTGCTTTTTATGACTTAATTGACAAAAAAATTGCTCCTATTTTATCTCGTGTACAAGGTGTAGCACAAGTAAATATCATTGGTGGTTCAGCGTGAAATTCAGGTAAATCTTGACGCAAAAAAAATGCAAGGTTACAATTTATCGGTTCCTCAGGTACAACAGATGATTTTAACTTCGAACTTAGATTTCCCAACAGGAAACATTCAAACACGTGAACAAAAAATATTAATTCGTTTAGCGGGTAAATATAAAAGTGTTGATGAGTTAAGAAACTTGGTAGTTTCCTCTCAAAACGGAATTCAGGTACGATTAAATGATATTGCTGATGTACAGGATACGCAAAAAATTGCAGAAAAAATATCACGTGTAGACCAAAAAAGTGCGATCGTTTTACAAATCGTAAAACAATCCGATGCAAATGCAGTTGCGGTAAGTGAGCAATTATTAAAAACAATTACTGTTCTTGAAAAAGATTATAAAGACAATGAATTAAAATTAGAAGTTGCAAAAGATAGTACTGTTTTTACACTTGAAGCGGCAGATTCTGTAGTACACGATTTATTGATTGCAGTTATTCTGGTAGCATTTGTAATGTTGTTCTTCTTGCACAGTATCAGAAACTCATTGATTGTAATGGTTGCAATTCCTGCATCTTTAATTGCTACGTTTATTGGTATTTACTTTATGGGATACACACTAAACTTAATGAGTTTATTAGGATTATCTCTTGTTGTAGGTATTCTTGTCGATGATGCAATTGTGGTTCTGGAAAACATTTACCGACATATGGAAATGGGTAAAAGCAAAATTCGTGCATCATACGATGGAACGGCAGAAATTGGTGGAACCGTTACTTCTATAACATTAGTAATTGTGGTGGTATTCTTGCCTATTGCAATGAGTTCTGGTTTGGTTTCTAATATCATTACACAATTTTGTGTTACAGTAATTATTTCAACCTTATTCTCACTTTTAGCCTCTTTCACAATTATTCCATGGTTATCATCTCGTTATGGGAAATTAGAACATATTGAAGGAAAGAATCTATTTGGAAGAGTCATTCTAGGTTTCGAAAGTTATTTAACTCGTTTTACAAACTGGATATCAAATTTATTGAATTGGTGTTTAGACCATTATATTAAAACCATTGCAGTAGTTCTTGTATTATTCTTTGCTTCTACTTTTGGATTATTAGGTGGAGGTTTCATTGGTGGTGAGTTTTTTGCAGCATCAGATAGTGGAGAATTCTTAGTGCAAATCGAAATGCCAAAAGATGCTTCATTAGAGCAAACTAACTTTATGACCCAAAAGGCTGAAGCCTATTTGAAAAATGAGGAATACGTTCACAGTCAAATTACAACGGTAGGACAAACCAGTGAAGGTTTTGGAGCATCACAAGCTACTGCTTACAAAGCAGAGATCAACGTGAAGATGATTGATCAAAAAGATCGTATCGATGGTGCTTCTGTTTATGCAGCAAAAATCAAACGTAAACTAGAAAAAGTATTAGTTGGAGCAAAAGTAAAAACTGTTCCAGTAGGTATTCTAGGAACTGCCGAAGATGCTACTTTAGGATTAATTGTAACGGGACCTTCTACTGAAAGCGCTATGGCATTTGCAAAATTAGCTGAAGCAGAATTACGTACTATTCCGGGAACAACAGAAATTAAATTAACTGTTGAAGATGGAAACCCTGAAATAAATGTTAAGGTTGATCGTGATAAAATGGCTACTTTAGGTTTAACTCTTCAAACAGTTGGTTTAACGATGCAAACTGCTTTTAGCGGAAATACTGATGGTAAATATAGAGCTGGTGAATACGAGTACGATATCAATATACGATATGATGAATTTGACAGAAAAAGTATTACTGATGTTAGTAATTTAATTTTCATTAATGCAGCTGGGCAACAAATAAAATTATCTCAATTTGCAGATATTACAGAAGGTTCAGGACCTAGCCAGTTAGAGCGAAGAGATAAATCGGCTTCGGTAACTGTAAAAGGACAAAACGTAGGGGTGCCATCTGGAACAATTGTAACACAATGGCAAGCAAAACTTGATAAACTAAAAAAACCAGCTGGAGTAAATTACATCTGGGGAGGTGATCAAGAAAACCAAAGTGAAGGCTTTGGAACATTAGGAATTGCATTATTAGCCGCTATTATCTTGGTTTACCTAGTAATGGTTGGTCTTTATGATAGTTTTGTTCACCCGTTTGTGGTATTGTTTGCGGTGCCGCTTTCGTTTATTGGTGCCATGTTAGCCTTAGCTTTAACTAATAACTCATTAAACATCTTTACGATTCTGGGTATTATTATGTTAATTGGTCTGGTGTGTAAAAACGCGATCATGCTAGTTGACTACACCAACCAACGAAGAGCTGCTGGTGAATCAATCAGAACAGCATTAATTCAGGCAAATCATGCTCGTCTACGTCCGATCTTAATGACAACAATTGCGATGGTATTTGGTATGTTCCCAATTGCATTAGCATCTGGAGCTGGAGCTGAATGGAAAAATGGTTTGGCATGGGTAATTATTGGAGGGTTAATTTCTTCATTATTCCTAACCTTAATTATTGTTCCTGTGATTTATGAAATCATGGAAAAAATCATTCACAAATTCTCTAAAGGGGAAAAGATTGATTATGAGGCAGAAATGGTTGCCGATTATGTACATACAGAGCTAAGTGAAGACGGTTTTAATCCAAAGCATACTCTTTAACTTACAAAATAGATTTAAACTTTAAAAACCTGTTCAGCTATCTGAACAGGTTTTTTTATATCTTTTTAACAAATAAAACTATTTTATGTTAAAAAACTAAAGATGAAATAAATTGAATTCTTATTTTAAATTTTATTTAGAATAGATAAAAATAATTTGGTTGGTTTTTATCCAACAACTAAATTTGCACTATTAAAATTAATTCTAAATGATTATGAAATCTAAACTTACAATATCTTTTTTGAGTTTCTGTTTTGCTATGCTATTAAGTACCACGACTTGGGCACAGCAAAAAGCAACTATTAAAGGGCAGGTTATTTTAACAGATAACAGTAGTGTTGATAATGTTTCGGTAGTTCTAAAAGGAACCAGAGTAGGAACCGTAACAGATGCTGAAGGGAAATACATCCTAAAGAATATTAAGCCTGGAACTTATATTATAAAAGTATCAGTAATAGGACAAACTACAAAAGAAAAAAGAATTACGATTAACAGTGGTGACGAATTATTAGAAAACTTCACCATTACTTCTAGCTCCGAAGAGTTAAGCGAAGTAGTTATCAATAGCGGTAAAAAAAATCATTACGCTCGTAAAGAAAATCAGCAAGTATCAAGATTACCTCTAAAAAATCTTGAAAACCCACAAGTATATACAACTATTACAGGAGAAGTTTTAAAAGAACAAGTAGTAACAACTTTTGATGATGCACTAAAAAATGCTTCTGGAATCACACAATTATGGGCTTCAACAGGCCGTGCTGGAGATGGAGCTGGTTATTACTCTTTGAGAGGATTTGCAGTTCAACCAACAATGGTTAACGGATTACCTGGTTTAACAAACGGAAGTTTAGAACCATCAAATATTGATAGAATAGAAATAATTAAAGGGCCTTCAGGAACATTATTCGGAAGCAGTTTAATTTCATATGGAGGACTAATCAACACAACTACTAAGAAACCTTACAGAACTTTTGGTGGTGAAGTAAATTATACTGTTGGCAGCTATGGTCTTAATCGTACTACGGTAGATCTTAACACGCCATTAAATGACAAAAAAACATTAAACTTTAGAATCAATTCAGCTTATAACAAACAAAATAGTTTTCAAGATGCTGGTTTTAGAGAATCATTTTTTATTGCACCTTCATTATCGTATGAGGTAAATGATAGATTATCCTTTTTAGTAAACACTGAGTTTATGACCAGCGAAAGTACTAATCCGACTATGTTATTTTTAGATAGAGCAAATCCGTTAAGAGTTCACAACATTGCTGAATTAAAATATGATAACAACCGTTCATATACAAGTAACGAACTTACAATGAAAACGCCTTCGTATAATTTACAGGGTCAAATGAATTATAAGATTTCTAGTCAATGGACATCACAGACAGTTTTCTCAACGAGTTCTGCAAAATCAATAGGAAACTATACTTATTTGTATGAATCAACAAGCAGAAAAGCTTTCGAATCAATCAAAGAAGGAATTGTTCTCTGGTAGATCTTTTACTGATCAAGATGCCAGAGATGTCTCTACTGATATTCAACAAAACTTTATTGGTGACTTTAAAATTGGTAAATTAAGAAACAGACTTGTAGTAGGTTTTGATTATTTCAACAGAACTGCAACAGATCATAACTCAGGTTGGTTCAGCAATGGTTTAGTATATATTGGAGATGACTTACAATCATTCAATAACGTTATTGGCCACCCTACAAATGGTGACACTGGTGATTTAACAAAAGCCGGATCTGACGCAATTATAGCAAATACTCCAAGAAATAATAACAAAACAAGACAAGAAGTTTACAGTGCTTATTTCTCTGACGTCATTAACTTCACTCCTGCTCTATCAGCAATGATAAGTTTACGAGCTGACCGTTTTGTAAATGGTGGTGATGTTACTACTAAAGACGACAACTACAATCAAACTTCATTTTCACCTAAATTTGGTATCGTTTACCAGCCAATTATAGACAAAGTTTCTGTTTTTGCTAATTATATGGATGGATTTTCTAATGTAGCGCCAGGACAAAATCGTAATGCAGGTATTGTTACTCCTTTAACATTTAATCCAGAACATGCTAATCAATTTGAAGTAGGAACTAAATTGAATCTTTTTAAAGATAAACTATACGCTACTTTTAGCTACTATGATATAAAAGTTACAGATAAAGTTTATGTAATAGAAACTCCATATATTGATCCAACTGACCCAACTGCTGTACTGCCTAACAATCAAGTTTCGCATCAAGACGGTGGGCAACGCAACAAAGGTTTTGAAGCAGAACTTATTGCAAACCCAATTAGAGGTTTAAACATCCTTTTAGGCTATAGCTACAATGATGCTGTTTTAACCGCAGGTGATCCTGATTTCGTAGGCTTTAGACCAGAAAGTGCAGGGCCACAAAACTTAGCAAACCTTTGGGCTACTTATAAATTTTCTCAAGGATTCTTAAGAGGTCTTGGAGTTGGTTTTGGAGGTAATTATGTTGGAGATAACAAAATCATGAACAGAGCTACTGCAGGAACATTTACAATTCCTGAATACACAGTAATCAACTCATCTTTATTTTATACTGCGGATAAATTTACCGTAACACTAAAATTAAATAACATTACAAACGAAGAAATTTATGATGGTTGGTCAACAATTCATCCAAAAGATCCTAGGACTTTTGCAGCAAGTTTCTCATATAGATTCTAATAAAAAACAAGGCATCTTTCTAATATAATATTAGAAAGATGCTCTTTTTAATTATACAATCATGATAACCATAGCCAGCCTTTTTGTTTTTATTTCATTTTATACCTTATACTACACATCTAAAAGAGTAGTACTATCTTATGATTTTAGTTTTCAAAAATGGATGCAAAGAAATCCAAGACAAACAAAAATCACAGGCCTATGTTTACTTCTTTTGGCCTATTTATTATGGTTGCTTACTGCTTCTTTGGGTTCAGCAACTTTATTCTTTTTTATTCAGTTAATGACAATTAGTAGCTTGGTTATACTATTGACCCCATTAAAAGTCATTAATTTCAAAGGGGTAATTATTCTATTTGCACTATCTGGACTATTAGAATTTTACTATTACTAAACCAACTTTTTGTTAATCCAAAAAACATGCCTGCAAACCCAAAATATTTAACCCAATCCATATGGCAACGTATTGCCAAAATAACAGCTGCAATACTTGGCGGTTACTTAGTATCTGTAAGCTTTCATCTCGCATTAGCTTCATGGATCAATCATGTCAATGTTATCATAACAATGGCATTTAGCGGATTTATTCTTTGGGTTGTTTTAATGATTGTTGCTTTCCTGGCAAAAAACGGATGGAAAATCTGGGGCATTTATTTATTACTAACCCTCATTTTTTGTGGTATTATATATCTTGGACAAACCTATAACCCTATTACTTGATAATTTATGAATAACAGAAACTATAATATCTATTTTCATACACATACTGTAAGTGGCATTGTAATAAGTGTTGTATTATTTATCATTTTCTTTGCTGGATCTTTTTCGTTTTTTAGAGATGAAATCATCAATTGGGAACGAAGTGAATCTGTAGCAATAACAAAGAATATTCAACTAGACTATGATAAGGCGCTAAACAATCTAGACAAAGAGTACACTTTACACGGAAGAAATATTTCCATATCTAAAACCAGTGCAGAAAGAAGAGTAAATATTTACCTTGAGGGAACTAAAGATTTTTGGCTGCTGCCAAATTAAAAGAAGGGTCTTTTTTTTATTTAGACACTAAAAACTTCAAAACCCATACCTATGAAAACTCCTATTCCTTAGGTGAGTTTTTATACAGACTTCACTTCCTTGCACAAGTTCCTTACCCAATAGGCTATTATCTTTCGGGATTTGTAGCATTGTTTTTTCTATTTGCAATCGTAACAGGTGTTCTATTACATTGGAACAAAATCGTTTCCAACTTTTATATTTTTAGACCAAAAGAAAAACTAAAAACATTGTGGACTGATGCTCATACCTCATTAGGAATGATTGGCTTGCCTTTTCAGTTTGTATATGCCGTTACAGGAGCATTCTTTATGATTAAACTGTTGATAGTTGCACCAAGTGTGATGGCACTTTATAAAGGTGATCAGGATAAATTATATAAAGATTTAGAATACACAGATCCAGAATACAAATTTGATAATAAAAAATTAGCCAATCCATTTAGTATTGACAAATTAGTAGCTAAAACAAAAAGCAATTGGAGTGATTTTGATATTACTCGTGTTTATATCCAAAATTACGGCGATACCAATATGCATGTTCTGGTAGAAGGCGAAATGAAATATGACAAAAAATTCACCGGAATCGGGAAAGTAGTCTATAAGGTTGCCGATGATAAAGTCGTTGCCAAAAAAGATCCAATTACACAAACAAGCTATCTCGATGTTGTGAAGAATGTTTTATACAGAATTCATTTTGGAGATTATGGAGGATACGCTCTCAAAATAGTAAGTTTTGTTCTCGGTATTATTACTTGTTTTGTAATTATATCAGGAGTTATGATTTGGCTCGTAGCCAGAGATAAGAAAAATATGCCCGAAAAGAAACGTCGTTTTAACGAAACTGTTGTACGCATCTATCTAGCAATTTGCTTAAGCATGTACCCTATAACCGCATTGGCATTTATAGCTACCAAGGCATTTCATCCGTTAGGACAATCAAACATCTATAGTATCTACTTTATAGGCTGGTTAGTATTGACTGTATTTTTTATTCTAAAAAAAGACAATGCATTTACAAATAAATTCAGTCTGTTTTCTGGAAGTATTTTAGGATTTCTTATTCCTGTTGCTAACGGAATTTGTACAGGAAACTGGTTTTGGAAAACATTTGCACAAAATCAAATTCAGTTATTCTTTATTGATGTATTTTGGATCGTTCTTGCTTCAATTACATTATATATCTCATTTCATTTAAACAAAAAAGAGAAACAGGCAATATCATAAATCCATCTAAAATAAATGGACATAATTTGTGGGTTATACATTTAGAATCTAATTTTGCCTCTTGCAAGAATTCTAAAAATAAGGTAGATCGTTATCTTACTGCAAATTAAAACATGAACTTAAAAAAACAAATACGTTTTATACACAAATGGCTCGGATTAACTTCTGGGCTTATTGTCTTTATTGTAAGTATTACAGGTTGCATCTTTTGCTTCCACGATGAGATAAAAGATATTACCCGCAAAGAATGGCGATTAGTCGAGCCTCAAAAAAAACCATTTGTACTGCCTTCTGTTTTGCAGCAAAAGGCAAAAGAAATCCTCCCGAATACCAAATCAAGTATGATTTCTTTTTATGGTAAAAACCGTTCTGCTATTGTTTACACCTATTCAGACACCGAAAACTTATACCTCTATTTCAATCCCTATACTGGAGAGTATCTAAAGACAGAAAACCCTGAAACTGACTTTTTCCTCATTGTCGAACACATTCATTTGTATTTGCTCCTACCTGATTATATAGGGAAACATATTATTGGCAGTGCAACTATTCTTTTTATACTTCTTTTAATCACAGGAATTATTCAATGGTGGCCTAAACGCAAAAGCGACATCAAACGCAGCTTCAGTGTAAAATGGTCAGCCAAATGGCGTCGTGTAAATTATGACTGGCATAAAACTTCTGGTTTATACATTTCTATACTAATTGCAATAATTGCCATAACTGGTTTAACCTTTACTTACGAATGGGTTGGCGATGGAATATACAAAACCTTCAACTTTGGCGGTGATAAGGCTCTAGAAACAAAAACTCCAATAGTAGACACCACAAAATTTGATTATAATACAACTGCAGCCATAGATCGTGCTTTAGTACAGACTATGATAAAAAACTCTGAAGCCGAAATGTTTTATGTAACAACTCCACAGCAAAAAGGCGATGTTATAAATACAGGTGCATACCCTCATTCGTTACGATACGACCATCAAAGCAATTATTACTTTCATCCCTATGATGGCGAATTAATTCAGAGCGATCCTTTTAAAAAAAAGAGTTTAGGCTTACAAGTTATCGAAATGAATTATGGAATTCATACGGGACAAATTCTAGATTTGCCAGGAAAGATAATCGCTTTTATAGCTAGTTTAATTGCAGCAACATTACCAATAACAGGATTCATCATTTGGTACGGAAGAAATAAGAAAAGTAAATCTTCAAAAAAATAAGCACAAAAAAAAGGTTGTTCAGTCGAACAACCTTTTTTGGTTTTATAATTTAGTCTTAGTTTCTGTTTGCAAGTGCATCTTGTTTCCAGTTTTTAACAGAAGCAACGCGACTGTCGGAATAATCTACTTCACTAAGATTAGATCCATTCCAGAAAAACCATTTACCTGTTTTTTCTCCATTCGCATATAATCCTGTAGATTTTTTATTTCCATTTTCATCAAATGCAACCCAGACACCATCTAATTTACCGTCTTTAAAAAAACCTTCTTGTTGAACTTTACCATTATCATAATAGTAAGTAGCTTTTACTTTATGTCCAACAGCTTCTAAAACTGGTTTAGTTTCTTGTGCAACTAAAATTCCAGAGAACAATATTGCAACTAAAATCACACACTTTTTCATATCTTTAGTTATTAATGTTTTAAAATCTATAAACAAATATAACTAATACTTTACATTAAAAAAACTTTTACTTAACAATTTGGTAACATTGAAGAAAAACTTAACATTGGAAATTGAAAGTGTGTCTAAAATCAATACCATTCAATGTATCAATACATTACAAATTAATACGATTTTTAATTCAATAATTTATCTAGCGTAACGTGAAGATCCGGTGACGAAGGTCTCGGAGCATCGGCATTAACAACATTTCCTGCTGGATCAATCAGGATAAATCTAGGAATTCCTGTTACTCCATAACTTACTACAAAGTCAGACTCCCAATCCTTGTCAGCGAATAGTTGAACTCCACCTAAGTTTTTATCATTAACAAACTTTTTCCATTTTTCGTAATCTTTAATTTTATCAATTGATATACTTACGAATTCAATATTCTTACCATGATACTTTTCCTCTGTTTTTTGCAAGAAAGGAATTTCGGCTCTACAAGGCGCACACCAAGTTGCCCAAAGGTCGATATAAACATATTTCCCTTTTAAATCAGAAAGCTTTGTTTTACCTCCTTTATAATTTTCAAAATCAAAAGCTGGAGATACTTTACCATTCAGTTTTCTCATTTTAGCTGTACTTTCATATCTTTTCTCAGCGTAAAATTTAGACTTTTCAAATGATTTTTTTACTGCTTCTTTAATTTTAGGATCGAAATCTCCTTTTTCGATATTTGCTACATCAGTTTTTACCTTTGTTTCTAAAAGACTTGCAAACTCTTCAGCTTCTTTAGAAAAAGCCTCTTCTTGAAATTTTTCATCACTCAAAGCAGCTTGGGCCAAAAAGTTACTTTCATTAGCTCCTTTTCCTTTGTAAACAATTGTCTCATCAAACTGTAACTTAGCATCCATTGTTAAGTTAATGTCATATCCTGTTTTAAGTAAAGACTAGATGCCTCAGTCCCATCTGTAAATTGGTAAAATCCTTTTGGTGCATCAAATGTTGCAACAAAAGTTTCTTTTTTATCAATTGGAATCACTTGCTTGAAATTATTAGCGCCTCTAATTACAAGAGTATCGCTATTTCTATTATTGATTTTAGCAGTGAATTTAATTTTGCTTGCGTTGCCCTGTGCAAAAGTTACACCAACTGAAAACAACAGCAAAAAGGTTAATTTTTTCATATATATAATTTGTTTAGTTGAAGTAAAAATAAACATTTAAATAAATCAAAATAAAAAATAATTAAGAAGAACAGCATTAAACATTAGAAAACTAGACTTATTTAATTTTTGTGTTTACTTTTGCAATCTAAAATTTGGATCATGTATAGAAGTCATAATTGTGGCGAATTAAACGCCTCACACATTAATACAGAAGTTACACTAGCGGGCTGGGTTCAGAAATCGCGTGATAAGGGATTTATGAATTGGGTTGATTTACGCGACCGTTATGGAACTACACAACTTATTTTCGACGAAAAGTCGTAGCAATAAAACCGTTTTCGAAGCAGCAAAAACACTAGGAAGAGAATTTGTAATTCAAGTAAAAGGAACAGTTATTGAGCGTGAAGCCAAAAACAAAAACATTCCAACTGGTGAAGATTGAAATTTTAGTTACTGAATTAACAATTCTAAACGCAGCTTTAACTCCTCCATTTACAATAGAAGATGAAACTGATGGTGGTGAAGATATCCGAATGAAATATCGTTACCTTGATATTCGTCGTAATCCAGTAAAAAACAGCTTACTGTTCCGCCATAAAGTAGCAATGGAAGTTCGTAAATATTTATCTGATTTAGATTTTGCGAAGTAGAGACTCCTTATCTAATAAAATCGACTCCAGAAGGAGCAAGAGATTTTGTCGTACCAAGCCGCATGAACGAAGGACAATTCTATGCTTTGCCACAATCACCACAAACTTTCAAGCAATTATTGATGGGGGTGGAATGGATAAATACTTCCAAATTGTAAAATGTTTCCGTGACGAGATTTACGTGCAGACCGTCAACCAGAGTTTACACAAATCGATTGCGAAATGGCATTTGTGGAACAAGAAGATATTTTAAATGTTTTTGAAGGATTGACAAGACATTTACTTAAAGAAATAAAAGGTATAGAAGTAGATAAATTCCCAAGAATTACCTACGACTACGCTATGAAAACATACGGAAATGACAAACCGGACATTCGTTTTGGAATGGAGTTTGGAGAATTAAACGAATTTGCACAACACAAAGAGTTCCCAGTATTTAATGCTGCCGAATTAGTAGTTGGTATCGCAGTTCCTGGCGCAGGAAATTATACTCGTAAAGAAATCGACGGATTAATTGACTGGGTAAAGCGTCCACAAGTAGGAGCATCAGGAATGGTGTATGCTAAATGTAATGACGATGGAACATTCAAATCGTCTGTAGATAAATTCTATGACCAAGAAGACTTAACTAATTGGGCAAAAGCTACAGGAGCTAAACCTGGCGATATGATTTTTGTACTTTCGGGGCCAGCTAACAAAACACGTACTCAACTAAGTGCTTTACGTATGGAATTAGCAACTCGTTTAGGATTGCGTAAACCAGAAGAATTTGCACCGCTATGGGTAGTTGACTTTCCTTTATTGGAATTAGACGAAGAAACGGGTCGTTACCATGCAATGCACCACCCATTTACATCTCCTAAACCCGAAGATATGAAGTTACTAGAAACTGAACCTGGAAAAGTTCGTGCTAATGCTTACGATATGGTTCTAAACGGTAATGAAATTGGTGGAGGATCTATTCGTATTCACGATAAGGCAACACAACAATTAATGTTCAAATACCTTGGATTTACTGAAGATGAGGCAAAAGCTCAATTTGGATTTTTGATGGATGCATTCCAATTTGGAGCTCCACCACACGGAGGATTGGCTTTTGGATTAGACAGATTAGTAGCTATATTAGGTGGACAAGAGACGATTAGAGATTTTATAGCATTCCCTAAAAACAATTCGGGGCGTGATGTAATGATTGATGCCCCTGCTACAATAGACGCTTTACAATTAAAGGAATTACATATCAAAATTGACGCAATATAACAAGCGAATACACTGTAAATCAATATTTTTTATAAAAAATTAACAGTTTGTTGTCTTTTGTATTATTTTATATCTTACATTTGCCTCATTATAAATTATTATTACTATTACAATGCGTACAGGTACAGTTAAATTTTTCAATGAGTCTAAAGGTTACGGGTTCATTACAGACGAAGAAACAGGAAAAGACATTTTCGTTGATGCATCAGGAATCAACGCGGAAGAATTACGCGAAGGTGACAGAGTAAGCTACGAAGAAGAAGAAGGAAGAAAAGGTAAAGTTGCTGCTAAAGTTGCAGTAATCTAAGCATAAAAATATAGCAATTTATTTTTTTTGCCACCGAATGCTTAAAAGCGTTTCGATTAATTTCGAAACGCTTTTTTTTTATGTCTATTTCTTAAAAAAATCATAAAATTAGAAATCTTATTTATAATCAATAAAAATTACACTATTACTACATTTCAAAACCTACTTAAATCATTTTTTAGCTTGTGATTTACATACTTGAAGGCTATCTTTGTGACTTATTTTTAAGCAAAAAATCCTTAAATTATGCATTCAGATCAAGTAAATTATATTCCAATTTTAATGCAGCTTATTTTAGCTGTTGGTTTTGTAGTAGGAACCATTATCATTTCTGGAAAATTAGGTCCAAAAAGAGCTTCTGCCAGCAAAGACAAAAACTTTGAGTGTGGTGTCGAATCTATTGGTAATGCTCGTGTACCATTTTCAGTAAAATACTTCTTGGTTGCCATCTTGTTTGTACTGTTCGATGTTGAGGTTATTTTCCTTTACCCATGGGCAGCAAACTTTAAAGAACTAGGCATGGAAGGAATGCTAAAAATGTTGGTATTCATGTCACTTCTTCTAGTAGGCTTTTTCTACATTATCAAAAAGAAAGCCCTAGAGTGGGAATAAAAAGAGATTTTAGATTTTAGATTAGTAATTCTTAGAATTACTATTTGAAATTTGAAACACTCGAATTAATACAATTGATTTAAAAAAATTGATTTCACCTTTTACGATTTCAAAAAATCTAAAATCAGAAATCAGAAATCTAAGATAAAAATGAGCGATTCAAATATAAATATGGTTGCCCCGCCAGAAGGAGTCACAGGAGAGGGTTTCTTCGCTACAAAACTTAACGATGTTGTAGGTTTAGCAAGAGCCAATTCATTATGGCCTTTACCATTTGCAACATCATGTTGTGGTATCGAATTCATGGCAACAATGGCTTCGCATTATGATATAGCACGATTTGGTTCTGAGCGTGTGAGTTTTTCTCCTCGTCAAGCTGATATGTTAATGGTAATGGGAACTATTTCTAAAAAAATGGGCCCTGTTTTACGTCAGGTATACGAACAAATGGCAGAGCCTCGTTGGGTTATTGCTGTAGGTGCTTGTGCATCATCTGGAGGTATTTTTGATACTTATTCAGTTCTACAGGGAATTGACAAAATAATACCTGTAGATGTTTATGTTCCAGGTTGCCCGCCAAGACCAGAACAAATTCTTGATGGCGTAATGAAATTACAAGAATTAGTAAAAAGCGAGTCTGTAAGAAGACGTAGCTCACCTGAGTACCAAGAATTATTGGCTTCATATAACATTCAATAACAAAATGGCATTAGAGACAATAGAAATTCAAGATAAATTAATTGAAACATTTGGAGAAAGTGTTTTCAATTTCAATCAAGAAAGAGACATTTTTTCATTAGAAGTTGATTCTGATAAAATTACAGCTGTAATTCTTTTTTTGAAAAATGACCCGATATTACGTTTTCATTTTTTAACCAATTTGTGTGGTGTCCACTACCCTGACAATGACGTTGATCATCAATTTGCAATAGTATATCATCTGCATAATTGGTATGAGAATAAAAGAATAAAAATAAAAGCCTTTATCAATGGTGAAAAGCCAGAAATAAAAACCATATCAAACATTTTCTTGTGTTCAAACTGGATGGAAAGAGAAACCTATGATTTTTATGGCGTAAATTTCATCGGCCATCCACAATTGAAACGTATTTTGAATATGGATGAGATGATTTCATTTCCGATGCGTAAAGAGTTCCCATTGGAAGACAGTGGAAGAACAGATAAAGACGACAGGTTCTTTGGAAGAACAACAACAAATTGCTAAGACAAAATCATATAATTTTTCACATTAAATAAATGTCAGAACTATTATTACCACCAGAGCATCGCTATGCTAAAATAATCGAACAGAAACTAAACGACGAAGGAAAGCGAACTTTCTTCTTGAACTTAGGGCCAACACACCCAGCTACACACGGTATTTTTCAAAACGTACTATTAATGGACGGTGAAAGAATTCTTGAGGCTGAAACAACTATTGGCTACATCCATAGGGCATTCGAAAAAATTGCCGAAAATCGTCCTTTTTATCAAATCACTCCTCTTACAGACCGAATGAACTATTGCTCCTCTCCTATCAATAATATGGGATGGTGGATGACTCTAGAAAAACTTTTGGACATTGAAGTACCTAAGCGTGTTCAATACCTAAGAGTTATTGTAATGGAATTAGCAAGGATTACCGATCATATCATCTGTAATTCAATTCTTGGTGTAGATACAGGTGCGTATACCGGTTTCCTTTACGTTTTTCAATTTAGAGAAAAAATATACGAAATCTACGAAGAAATTTGTGGAGCTCGTTTAACTACAAATATGGGAAGAATCGGTGGATTTGAAAGAGATTGGTCTGAGGCCGCTTTTCAAAAAATCGAAACTTTCTTAGAAGAATTTCCAGTTGCTTGGAAAGAATTCGAAAGCTTATTCGAAAGAAACAGAATTTTCATTGACAGAACGGTTAATGTTGGAGCAATAAGTGCTGATAGAGCTATGGCTTACGGCTTTACAGGACCAAACTTGCGTGCAAGTGGTGTTGATTACGACATTCGTGTTGCACAACCCTATTCATCTTACGAAGATTTTGACTTTATCGTTCCTGTTGGGAAATCTGGAGACACTTACGATCGTTTCTGCGTTCGTAACGCCGAGGTTTGGGAGAGTTTAAGCATTATTCGTCAAGCATTAGATAAAATGCCTGAAGGAAATGTTTATCATGCTGAAGTTCCAGATTACTATCTTCCTCCAAAAGAAGACGTATACACTAACATGGAATCTTTAATATATCACTTTAAGATTGTAATGGGAGAAGTTCCAGTTCCAGTTGCCGAAATATACCATGCGGTTGAAGGCGGAAATGGTGAATTAGGTTTTTACCTTGTAACCGATGGAAGCAGAACCCCATACAGATTACATTTCAGAAGACCTTGCTTTATATATTACCAAGCTTATCCTGAAATGATTAAAGGAGCTATGTTATCGGATGCCATTGTAATATTATCAAGTTTAAATGTTATCGCTGGAGAGTTAGACGCTTAAAAGATTTCAGATTGTAGAATAACGATTTTTGATTTCAGATTTAAAATAAAATGGAAAGAACACATTACAAACAAGAAATAAATATGACTGAGGCATTGATGAACCGCATCAATGAACTAATCAGTCATTATCCTGAAGACAAAAGAAAATCGGCATTATTGCCTGTTTTACACGAAGTACAAGACGCCCATGAAAATTGGCTAAGTATAGAGTTACAGGATAAGGTTGCCGAAATTTTACATATAAAGCCAATTGAGGTTTATGAGGTAGTAACTTTCTACACTATGTACAACCAAAAACCAATGGGTAAATACATGTTTGAATTTTGCCAAACTTCTTGTTGTTGTTTAAGTGGTGCCGAAAATTTAATGGATTATACATCTGAGAAATTAGGTATCAAAATGGGTGAAACAACTCCTGACGGTATGTTCAGCATTGCTGGTGTAGAATGCTTAGGTGCTTGTGGATATGCTCCAATGATGCAGTTAGGTGATTTCTACAAAGAAAAACTTACCGAAGAAAAAATTGATCAGTTAATCGCTGATTGCAAGGATAATAAAATAATATTACACGATAAATAATATGTCACAGAAAATATTATTAGATAAAATCAATATTCCTGTATTAAAACCTACGAAGTGTACCGCAAAAATGGTGGTTATGCATCTGTAGAAAAAGCTTTAAAAACGCTTACACCAGACGAAGTTGTTGAAGAGGTAAAAAAATCAGGTCTTCGTGGTCGTGGTGGTGCAGGTTTCCCAGCGGGAATGAAATGGAGTTTTATTGATAAAAAATCGGGAAAACCAAGACATTTAGTTTGTAATGCCGACGAATCTGAGCCAGGTACTTTCAAGGATCGTTATTTGATGGAATTCATTCCTCACTTATTGATTGAAGGGATGATTACTTCAAGCTTTGCCTTAGGCGCTAACTTATCATATATCTACATTCGTGGAGAATATATGTGGGTTTTCAAAATATTAGAAAGAGCCATTGCCGAAGCGAAAGCTGCTGGATTTTTGGGAAAAAACATATTAGGATCAGGATATGATCTAGAACTACACGTTCACTGTGGAGCTGGTGCTTATATTTGTGGAGAAGAAACTGCACTTATAGAATCATTGGAAGGAAAAAGAGGAAATCCGCGTATTAAACCACCGTTCCCTGCTGTTTCTGGACTTTGGGCTAACCCAACCGTAGTAAACAATGTTGAAACTATTGCCACTGTGCCATGGATTATCAATAACTCTGGTGATGATTATGCCAAAATTGGCGTAGGTCGTTCTACCGGAACTAAATTAATCTCTGCTTCTGGACACGTTAAAAACCCTGGAGTTTATGAAATTGAATTAGGTTTAAGTGTTGATGAATTTATGAATTCTGATGAATACTTAGGCGGAATGTCTTCTAGCAGACCTTTGAAAGCGTTTGTACCAGGAGGTTCTTCTGTGCCAATTTTGCCAGCTGAATTAATTTTTAAAACTGCAAATGGTGAAGATCGTTTAATGACTTACGAATCTTTAAGTGATGGTGGTTTTGCTACTGGATCGATGTTAGGTTCAGGAGGATTTATCGTGTACAACGACACTGCTTGTATCGTAAGAAATACATGGAATTTTGCACGTTTTTACCACCACGAAATCTTGTGGACAATGTACTCCTTGTCGTGAAGGTACGGGTTGGTTAGAAAAAATATTGTGGAGAATAGAAAACGGTCAAGGCCGTGAAGAGGATATCGAATTATTATGGAGCATCCAAAGTAAAATTGAAGGAAATACAATTTGCCCACTTGGAGATGCAGCATCTTGGCCTGTAGCAGCCGCTATTCGTCATTTTAGAGATGAATTTGAATACCACGTTCGTTTCCCAGAAAAGATAAAAAACAGAGAGCATTTTGTTGCTGAGCCTTTTTCGCAAGTAAAACATTTAGTAACAAAACAAACAGTTTAAATTAGTTTAAAGTTTTTTAGTTTAAAGTTCAACAACTTGGAACTTTAAACCTTAAACTAAAATAACAAAATATAGAGATGAAAGTAACCATAGACGGTCAAAGTATAGACGTAGAGCCAGGAACAACAATCCTACAGGCTGCACGTATGATTGGTGGAGATTTAGTTCCGCCAGCCATGTGCTATTACTCAAAATTAAAAGGTAGCGGAGGAAAATGCCGTTGTTGTTTAGTTGAAGTATCGAAAGGAAGTGAAGCTGATCCAAGACCAATGCCAAAATTGATGGCATCTTGTGTAACAGGATGTATGGATGGTATGGAAGTAAACAGCAAATCTTCTGACAGAGTAACGGAAGCACGTAAATCTGTAACAGAATTTTTATTGATTAACCACCCTTTGGATTGCCCTGTTTGTGATCAGGCTGGTGAATGTGATCTTCAAAATTTAAGTTTTGAACACGGAAATCCGAAATCACGTTTCATTGAAGAAAAAAGAACTTTTGAACCAGAAGATATCGGTCCGCATATACAATTGCATATGAACCGTTGTATCTTATGTCAAAGATGTGTACAAGTTGCAGATCAATTGACAGATAATAGAGTTCATGGGGTATTGGATCGTGGTGATCACGCTAATATTTCAACTGGTATCTCTAAAGCAATCGATAATGAATTCTCTGGAAATATGATTGACGTATGTCCTGTTGGAGCTTTAACTGATAAAACGTTTCGTTTTAAATCAAGAGTTTGGTTTAACAAGCCTTATAACGCACACAGAGAGTGTACAACTCCTGGATGTTGTGGTAAAACAACTGTTTGGATGTTTGGAGGCGAAATACAACGTGTTACTGGTCGTAAAGATATTTACCATGAAGTAGAAGAGTTTATTTGTAACAGTTGTCGTTTTGACCACAAAAATGTTGCTGACTGGACTATTGAAGGACCAAGAGAGTTTGAAAAAGATTCGGTTATCAACCAAAATAACTACACTCGCAAGTTAGAAAAAGTAGAAATTGCTACTGAGAAGAATATTCTTTTGGGTAGAGATGAAGACCGCAAAAAAATTAGTATGGCACAAATCCCATTAACCAATAACGACAAAAACTCTTAGAAATGGATAGTACATTTATAATAGAAAAAAGTGTTGTAATTCTTGTGGTTTTTGCTGTAACTATGATTATGGCGATGTATTCTACTTGGGCTGAACGTAAAGTCGCGGCTTACTTACAAGATCGTGTTGGACCAAACCGTGCTGGTTGGGGTGGATTATTACAACCTCTTGCAGATGGTATGAAGTTATTCTCGAAAGAAGAATTTATCCCTAATACTCCAAACAAATTTTTATTTGTTGTAGGCCCTGCAATTGCCATGAGTACTGCTTTAATGACAAGTGCCGTAATTCCTTGGGGTGATAAGTTACACTTGTTTGGCAGAGATATTTTACTACAAGCTACAGATATCAACATTGGATTATTATATTTCTTCGGAGTTGTTTCTGTTGGAGTTTATGGTATCATGATTGGTGGATGGGCATCTAACAGTAAATTTTCATTGATGGGAGCGGTTCGTGCTGCTTCGCAAATGGTTTCGTATGAAATTGCAATGGGTTTATCGATGATTGCTTTGTTAATGATGACTGGTAGTTTAAGCTTAAGAGAAATCTCTTTACAACAAGCTGAAATGAACTGGAACGTATTTTACCAACCTTTATCTTTCTTGATTTTCCTTATTTGTGCATTTGCTGAAACAAACAGAACTCCTTTTGACTTAGCAGAATGTGAAACGGAATTAGTTGGTGGATATCATACGGAGTATTCTTCAATGAAAATGGGATTCTATTTATTTGCTGAATATGCAAATATGTTTATCTCGGCTACTATTATCTCTGTATTGTTCTTTGGTGGATATAACTATCCTGGTATGCAATGGATGGTGGAGAATGCGGGTGTAAATCCGGCTAACGTTTTAGGAATGGTTGTTTTATTTGCCAAAATATGCTTCTTCATCTTTTTCTATATGTGGGTTCGTTGGACTATTCCAAGATTCAGATATGACCAATTGATGCATTTGGGTTGGAAAATATTAATTCCGCTTTCTATCATCAATATCATGATTACAGGTGTTGTGATGTTAAGAGGTGAAATTGCAGCTTATTTAGGGTTTTAATAAACGAAATACCTAGCCCTGATAGAAGTGGAAATCCTTTATTGTTTTCCTTTAAAACAATAAAGATTGTAACGGATAGCAGGATTAGCTTCAGATAAAAATAAAAGAAATAAATTTTTGAATTTGGTTTTGGAATCAAAATCGCAAATGATAAATTAAAATGTCGATAGAAACAATATCATTATCGGGTAGAAAAAAGTTAGTCTCTAATAAAGAGATGACTTTTCTTGAGCGATTGTACCTTGTTGCAATTTTCAAGGGGTTGGTTATTACAATCAAACACTTTTTTAGACGTAAGAAAACAATTCACTATCCAGAACAAGTTCGAGTACGAAGTGATGTTTATCGTGGTCAACACCAGTTGAAACGCGATGAACAAGGTCGTGAGAATTGTACTGCATGTGGATTATGTGCTTTGTCATGTCCTGCTGAAGCAATCACAATGAAAGCTGAAGAACGTAAAGCAAATGAGAAACATTTGTACAGAGAAGAAAAATATGCTTCGATATATGAGATCAATATGTTGCGTTGTATTTTTTGTGGATTGTGTGAAGAGGCTTGTCCTAAAGATGCAATTTACCTGACTACGTCAAAAGTATTAGTTCCTTCTAGTTATGAAAGAGAAGATTTTATTTTTGGAAAAGACAAATTAGTGATGCCATTAGATGTGGCTATGAAAAACGCTCAACTTAAAAACGCTAATTAATGATACATATACCTGATTTTGCAAATGCAAATGCAATACAAATTACTTTTTGTATATTAGCTTTCATAACAGTGATAACTGCTTTCTTAACGATTTTTAGTCGTAATCCCATTCATAGTGCTATTTATTTAGTGATTTGCTTTTTCTCTATTGCGGGTCATTACTTACTATTAAATGCTCAATTTCTAGCGATAGTTCATATCATAGTATATTCGGGAGCCATAATGATTTTATTTTTATTTACCATTATGTTGATGAACCTGAATGAAAAACACGAAGTACATAAACCCCGAATTACTCGTTTGGGTGCTATAGTTTCTTTCTGTTTGATTTGTATTGTATTGATTGCAATATTTATTAACTCTAAACCAATTGTTGGTGAATACGACTCAACTGGTGAAGATTTTCAATCGATAAAAGTATTAGGTAAAGTATTACTGAACGAATATATGGTTCCGTTTGAATTTGCTTCTATTTTACTTTTGGTTGCCATGATTGGAACTGTGTTATTGTCTAAAAAAGAAAAATCGAAAAAATAATGAATAATATTTTAAATCAAATAGGTATTGAAAACTACATATTTTTAAGTGTAGTCCTTTTTTGCGTAGGCATATTTGGTGTTTTATACAGACGTAATGCTATTATCGTTTTTATGTCTATCGAAATCATGCTTAATGCAGTAAACTTATTATTTGTTGCTTTCTCTACTTATCACCAAGATGCACAAGGACAAGTATTCGTATTTTTCTCGATGGCAGTTGCTGCAGCTGAAGTTGCAGTTGGATTGGCAATTTTAGTATCGATATTTAGAAACATACATTCAATTAGTATCGATAATTTAAAAAATTTAAAAGGATAAATGGCAATGGATACCAATTTAGCTTTAGTTTTAGTATTAGCTCCTTTTTTAGGATTTTTAATCAATGTTTTCTTTGGGAAAAGTTTAGGAAAGACAGTTTCAGGCGCTATCGGAACGCTTTCTGTAGTGGTTTCATTTGCTGTAACTATTTATTTTTTCCTTCAAATAAATCAGACTCAACAACCTATCAGCATTTCTTTATTTGAATGGATTCAGATAAGTAATTTCAAAGTTGATTTAGGTTTCTTATTAGATCAATTATCATTGCTTTGGTTGCTTTTTGTAACTGGTATTGGTTCTTTGATTCACTTATACTCTATCAGCTATATGCATGATGATGAGAAAATGCACCAGTTTTTTGCTTACTTAAACCTGTTTGTGTTTTTCATGATTACACTAGTTGTTGGAAGTAACTTATTAGTATTATTCATTGGTTGGGAAGGTGTAGGACTTTGTTCTTACTTACTAATCGGTTTCTGGTATAAAAACCAAGAATATAATGATGCGGCTAAAAAGGCTTTTATCATGAACAGAATTGGGGATTTAGGATTATTAGTTGGTATTTTTATCATCGGTTCAATGTTCTCTTCTCTAGATTATGCAACTATAAAAACTGCAATCGTTAGTGCAACTGACTTAAATGTTCCGTTGCTTTCTTTAGCTGCTTTTTGTTTGTTTATTGGTGCTTGTGGTAAATCAGCTCAAATTCCATTATACACTTGGTTGCCTGATGCGATGGCTGGACCAACTCCGGTTTCTGCATTAATTCACGCAGCTACGATGGTAACTGCTGGTATTTTTATGATTACCCGATTAAACTTTGTTTTTGATTTAACTCCAGATGTTCAAAGCTTAATTGCTATTATTGGAGCAATAACTTCTCTTGTTGCTGCTACAATTGGTCTGGTTCAGAATGATATTAAAAAAGTATTGGCTTACTCTACTGTTTCGCAATTAGGTTTAATGTTTTTAGCATTAGGGTTAGGTGCTTACGAAGTAGCTGTTTTCCACGTAATAACTCACGCTTTCTTTAAAGCTTGTTTATTCTTGGGTTCTGGTTCTGTAATTCACGCTTTGCATGGTGAACAAGATATGCGTAAAATGGGTGGATTGCGTAAAGCTATGCCAGTTACATTTATCACGATGCTTGTTTCTTCATTAGCAATATC
This sequence comes from Flavobacterium sp. TC780, assembly GCF_056783245.1. Taxonomy (NCBI): domain Bacteria; kingdom Pseudomonadati; phylum Bacteroidota; class Flavobacteriia; order Flavobacteriales; family Flavobacteriaceae; genus Flavobacterium; species Flavobacterium sp. TC780. The sequence goes on from NZ_JBXBAV010000008.1 coordinate 25,358, forward strand.
GGGAGTTCCTTTATTTTCTGGATTCTTTTCGAAAGACGAAATTTTATTGACTGCTTTTCACCATAACGTTCCACTTTATGTTGTTGCATCGGTTGCATCTATCATGACTGCTTTTTATATGTTTAGATTAATGTTCTTAACTTTCTTCAAAGATTTTAGAGGAACTGAGCATCAAAAAAGTCATTTACACGAAAGTCCTGCTTTAATCACTTTCCCATTAATTGTTTTAGCAATCTTAGCTACTTTTGGCGGATTGATTAGCTTACCTGGAAATAGCTGGTTGAATACTTATTTAGCTCCACTTTTTACAAAAGTTGCTGGCGAAGCACATCACTTAGGACCTACTGAATATACTTTAATGGGTGTTGCTGTTATTGGTGGTTTAGTTGGTATTTTTATCGCCTACTTAAAATACATCAAACAAAATAATGTTCCTGATGAAGATGAATCTATAACTGGAGTTGCAAAAGTATTATACAACAAGTATTATGTTGATGAGGCTTACGATTATTTATTTGTGCGCTCTATTAATGGATTGTCTAAATTCTTTAGAGATTATGTTGAAACAAGTATATCAGCACTTGTTTTCGGATTAGGAAAAGTAACCAATGAGATAAGTTATCAAGGTAGAAGATTACAAAGCGGAAGTATCGGACTATATTTGTTCGCATTTGTTTTGGGTATGTGTGCCATTGTTTCTTATATATTTTTAGCTTAATAATTTAATAACTATGAACGTTTCTCTTATATTAATTATACTTTTAATTGGTGCATTTGTCACTTATTTTGTGGGTGATAAACTAGCTTCAAAAGTAGCCCTGTTCTTTAGTTTAGCTGCTTTAGGTTGTTCGATTGTATTGTTAAATCATTATAATCTTGGCGAAAGCATCAGCTATATTAGCCAATGGATTATTCAGCCTAAAATTTCATTTGTATTAAATGCAGATGGATTGGGTATTGCAATGTTACTGCTTACAACTGCTTTAACGCCTATAATCATAATCTCTTCTTTTGGTAACTCTTACCCGAATGCAAAAGGATTCTATGCTTTAATTTTATTCATGGCATTTGCAATGGTGGGGACTTTCCTTGCAGCAGATGGTTTGTTATATTATATTTTCTGGGAATTATCATTAATCCCTATTTATTTCATTGCCTTAATTTGGGGTAATGGTGATACTGAAGAACGCAAAAAAGCGGTAGTTAAATTCTTTATCTACACTCTTGCTGGTTCATTATTCATGCTTGTAGCATTTGTTTATTTATACACAAAAGCAGGTAGCTTCTTATTGACAGATTTATATGAACTTGATTTAACTGCAACTGAACAACTTTGGATTTTCCTGGCTTTCTTCTTAGCTTATGCTATTAAGATTCCTCTTATTCCTTTTCATACCTGGCAAGCAAGTGTGTACCAAAAAGCACCTACTGCAGGAACTATGCTTTTATCAGGTATTATGCTTAAAATGGGACTATACAGTATCATTCGTTGGCAATTGCCAATTGCGCCGATTCCTGCAAAAGAATACATGTCTGTTTTTATCGGATTAGGTATAGCTGGTGTAATCTATGGTTCTATTGTTGCATTAAGACAAAAAGACTTAAAAAAATTACTTGCTTATTCTTCATTAGCACACGTTGGGCTAATTGCTGCAGGTACTTATACTCTAACTGCTGATGGTTTAAGCGGATCTGTTTTACAAATGATCGCACACGGTTTTGTTGTAGTAGGTTTGTTCCTGGCTGCAGAAATCATCTTTAGAAGATACGAAACTAGAGCTATTGCTGAGTTAGGCGGAATTCGTTACCAATCACCTAAATTTACTTCGATGTTCTTAATTTTAGTATTGGCATCGGTAGCATTACCATCTACATTTAACTTTGTTGGAGAGTTTACAGTATTATATAGCCTATCTCAAATTAATATTTGGTTTGCTGTTATAGGTGGAACGACTATTATTTTGGGTGCTTACTATATGCTTAAAATGTTCCAACATGTAATGTTAGGTGAAACAAATACTAAACCTTTTGCTGATGTATCTATTTCTGAAGGAATTTCTCTTGTAGCGATTATTGCTGTATTATTCTTTTTTGGATTATATCCAAAACCAATTACAGATTTGATTTCTCCAAGTTTAGATGTAATTTTAAAAGTTATACATAGAAATTAAGGTTTTAGAATGAAGGGTAGCCATTTTTGATTTCAGATCTAATCTGACTTAAAAGAGTTACACTGCTAAAGAATAAATAACATATTTTAAATAAAAATAAATTAGGGCATCATTAGTTTTAGATTCCTAAATCAAAAAAACAAAAATGAATACATTAATAGCTATAATAGGATTGGGTGTTTTTTGCCTACTGTTTGAAATTCTTAATTTAAGAAAAGCCATTATTCCAGTAACTATAGTTGGTTTATTAGGCGTTTTGGCAATAAACTATTCAGAATTTGGTTTAACCGAAAGTTATTACAATAACATGATTGCGGTGAGTAAGTACTCTACGGCATTTTCTTCTTTGTTTATTGTTTTAACCATTTTCTTAGTGGCTTTGAGTTACAATTTCTACGAAGATCATCAAACGAAAATTTCTGATTATATAGCTATAAAAATATTTTTATTAGCAGGAGCTGTAGCAATGGTTTCTTTTGGAAACTTAGCTATGTTCTTTTTAGGAATTGAAGTATTATCAATCGCGTTGTATGTATTAGCAGCAAGTGATAGAACTAAGATAAAAAGTAATGAAGCTGGAATGAAATATTTTTTAATGGGTTCTTTTGCTTCTGGTATTATCTTATTCGGAATCTGTTTGATTTATGGTGCTATGGGTAGTTTTGATGTAGTCGAAATTAGTGAATTATCTCAATCTGCTGAGTTGCCTATTTGGTTCCCAATTGGTATTGTTCTATTAACTGTTGGTATGTTATTTAAAGTTGCAGCTGTTCCTTTCCACTTTTGGGCTCCTGATGTTTACGAAGGTTCTCCAGCTTTAACGACTGCTTTAATGAGTACTTTGGCAAAAGTTGTTGCTATTGCTACTTTATACAAACTATTAACGATACTCAATGCTGAACTTTCAGAAAGTTATGTAATCGTAATTGTAATTGTTTCGATGTTGTCTATGACTGTTGGTAATATCATGGCATTGCGTCAAGTTAATGTAAAACGTATGCTGGCTTACTCTGGTATCTCGCATGCTGGTTTCATGTTAATGACATTATTAACTTTAGCTACTTCTGCAGGAACTCTTTTATATTACACTACTGCTTATGCATTGGCTGGAATCGCAGCTTTTAGCGTTATATTATATGTTTGTAAAAATCAAGACAACGAGGATATCACTAATTTTCATGGTTTAGGGAAAACGAATCCTTTGTTAGCAGCAATCCTTACGGCTTCGCTTTTATCGATGGCTGGTATTCCAATTTTTGCTGGATTCTTTGCTAAGTTATTCTTATTTAATCAAGTATTGCAGGCTGGATATTTAGCATTAGTAATTGTTGCAGTAATTAACTCTATCATAAGTGTTGGTTATTACTTCAAATTAATATTAGCAATGTACACTAAAGAGCCGAATGAAACTCGTACAGGAAGACCTTTCCTTATTTATGCTGTTGCAGTAGTTTCAATACTATTAAACATCATTATCGGTTTATTCCCTTCCTTAGTTTTAGATCTTTTGAACTAATCTTAATTACATAAAAATACAAGCCATCAAGTTTTAAACTTGGTGGCTTTTTTGTTTAGACCATTTATGAAAATATGAATTTTAGCTCTTTTCCTTAAATAAAGTTACATGACCTATATGGTGTTATTTTTTATAGTTTCAATTCATCAGCCTCCAGCTAAGACAAGAGGCAGCGCTAAATAAAATGCGTTCAGTAAATTCTCTCACAAAGACGCCAAGGTGCAAAGTTTACATCTAATTACTTAGCGGCTTTGCGACTTGGCGTGACAAACATTCAGTATAGCATTAAAGGGGAACATAACTTAACAATATTTTGATTTGATTGAATCAATTGAAAATTAAAATCATCTATTTTTAAATATCAATAATCTTCCAAACTATTATATCTTGCAACTTTATAAAATTACATTTTATTAAAAAAACCTAGTAATTTCATAAGTCTCTTGGTATCAAAAAGGCATAATTCAAGTGTTAAAATATTTATAGCAATTATAGCAAATATCAAAATATAGGTTATATTTGGTACGTTTTAAAATATAAATCTATTATGGCTTTCAACTCAAACAATCCGTTTTTCAGTAATAAACGTTTTTCTCCAACTTCGGTTGCAGCAAAAAGTGAGAATCCTCATCAGGCAACAATTATCGATTATGGTAATGAAATGACACTATCTGGCACTATCAATAAAACTCTTATTTTATTTTTATTGCTTACTGCTACTGCAATGATAACTTGGTGGATGTCTTTTAACGGAATCAACCCTATGCTTCCTACAATTGGCGGAGCAATCGTTGGATTAATTTTAGTTGTAATTTCGGCATTCAAGCCACAACTTTCTCCTTACTTAGCTCCAGGTTATGCTTTGTTTGAAGGTTTGTTTATTGGTGGAATATCTGCAATTTTTGAAGCTATGTATCCAGGAATCGTAATACAAGCTGTTGGTGCAACATTTGTAACCTTCATGGTTTGTTTAGGTTTATACAAATACAAAATTATAAAAGTAACTGAGCAATTCAAATCTGTTGTTGTGGCAGCTACTTTGGCAATTGCAACTTATTACCTGATTTCTTGGTTAGTTTCAATGTTTACAAGCTTTACACCTGTTCATCATGGTAGCTCTATGATGAGTATTGGTATTAGTGTTTTCGTAATCATTATTGCTGCTTTAAACCTATTCTTGGATTTTGACAGAATTGAACAAGGTGTTCAAGAAAGAATGCCAAAATTCATGGAATGGTATGGTGCAATGGGATTAATGATTACTTTGGTTTGGTTATATATCGAATTTTTGAGACTGTTATCTAAACTGAATAGTAGAGACTAATCGTTTCAATTATATAAAAAAGCCTTTTTGAAAATCAAAAAGGCTTTTTTTATGCTGCTTTTTCAAAAGCAATAAAGTGAGTCAATTTCCCTTTTAAGTTAAAAACGGGAAATGCATTTATCGTACAAAAGTAAGTTTCGCCATTTTTCTTGTAATTCAGAATAGTCTTTTCAAACGTTTCCTGAGAATTTATTGCCAATCTAATTTCTTCTCTAACAACAGAGGAAGTTTCAGGTCCTTGAAACATCTTAGGCGATTTACCAAGGATCTCAACTTCTGTATAACCTGTCATATTAAGAATACGGCTTGAAGCAAAAACAATCTTCAGTTTCAAATCTGTAATTACCACAACTTCTTCTTTCAATCGTTCTAAAACATCAAATTCGGAATCATCCCAATTAAATTGATCTGCAATATGATGTACTTTTTGCCAATCAGAATAATTACTTTTTAAATCATTTAAAGACTCGTGATGAAAATCCCATGAAATCACTGGAATAACATTGCAATTCATCTCTTGATGGTATTTTGCAATTGCAGCATCGTAAGCATCTAAATTATACATAAGATAAAAATTTATTCAAAGATAAATTGAAAACAACATCAATCATAGTCTTATTCGGTATTTAACGCTTGTTTAAGGGGTTTAAAACTCAAACTGAAGTTGTACAACAATCGCTTTCTTAACTTCGGTATTAAGATTGCTTAATGAAATACCTAATAACCTGACAGAATCGATAACTTAGTTACATATGCAACCAAAAAGGATAGCACTGGATATAGTACTCAAAATGTATCTAACTCAAAACCGATAGCAGTTTACCCTTCCATTTCTTCTGCCTCTAGCTTTAGCAAGAAAATAAAAAAACTCTCATAATTATCAAATAAATCGAAATCAGATAAAAACTCCTCTCCAGTGTTTAGTCGCACTGCATCTGTAGAACTTAACCAAAACACTTTGTTTTTCTCTACATCTAAAACAATCAAGCTTTCAGGAGGCTCAGCAATTGCGATGTAATTTTGAGGAAGGTTTATACTTGTCCGCCACTCTAATGTTTTTTCTGTGATGCTATCAGCCTGAGAAATATCGGATATTTCAAAGTGCGAAATACCTCCTAACATTCCGCCAGAATAAAAAGATGATATCTCCTTTAAGTCACTAGGCAATGAGATGTATAATAAACCTTCAATTGCCTCAACTGTTTTTTGAGACACAGGGTCTTTTGGGCAAAATTTTAAGTAGTTATTCCGTAATTGGGCGAAAGTTAAATTTCTCATAAGTTGTTAATAATAAAGTCATAGAGGTGCTGCATTCCGAAAATCCGCTTTAATAAAATCCTAACCATTTGTTAGGGTAATATTTTTCAAAGACTTTTTTTCTTCAGAAGATCGCAATGTATCTATTTTATTTTTTACTGCTAGTTTTCTTTCAATGATTCCTCTAACGTGAAGCCATTAACGAGACACTTAGGTAATTGCTCCCTAATTTCTCTTAATTCTTTTTGGTTAGCTTTAATTCTTAAAAATTTAAGCTTTTTTAACTTAGACAAATTCTCAATTGTATTTTTTAACTTCATCGCATTTGTATCAACTAGATGTAAAACACTAATATTACTTTTTTCATTAAGGAAATCCAACTCAGGAAGTTCTGATGTTCCCGAAATCCCTAGAAATCGAAGTTTATTGAGTCTTTCAATAAACTTAAAATCTAAAAAAAGTTTACACTTGTCAAATGATAAAACTTTTAAGTCAACCATTCTTTCAATATTTTCTATATGAGTTAGTTTAAGTGTATAGCTTATATTCAAAGCCTCAAATTTAACGTTAAGTGGCAAAATAATTTTACTAACTTTTCGCGCACCACACACTTTTATCTTGAACATTTTTTTATCCAAAGACCGAAAGTCTAGTATCTGACTACTATCACCAAAAAAAAATAGCCCATCAAAACTATCAGAAATTGTATTATGCATGATGTAATTTTCGTAATTACCATCAAATAAATTTCCTTTGTCATCGCCTTCAAGGTATCTACGATACATAATTCCAGTTAAAGCCCTGAACTCTTGAGCAGAAAAACTTTCATCATCAAAGAAATCTTCAAGTTCAATAAAACTCTTAATTTCAGGAATGCTAGAGAGCCAATTTTGTGTTTCATCGACACCAAAGCCTACAGGTGCGGTGCGGATTTTGTCTAATAAATATTCCTTATTCATAATAAAAGCATCCGATTATAATTGATATTGGTCGTAATTCTAACAGCATAAGCTTCTACATAAAACCAATACAAAAGTTTAAATTTCAAGATAATTTTAAAAAACAACCTGACATAACTTTTTGAAACATTTAACACCCTTCTAACCAATTCAAAAACTAAACTTAAGCTGTACAACAATCGCCTTCTTAACTTCGGTATTAAGATTGCTTAATGAAATACCTAACAAACGAACTGAATCTTTCATTCGTTCCTGATACAGGAGCTCTTTTACGGTTTCCATAATCAAACTTTTATCGGCTATAAAATAAGGTAATGTTTTACTTCTGGTTTGCTGTGTAAAATCGCTATACTTAATTTTAAGAGTAACTGTTTTACCAGAAATTTTATGCTTTTGCAAACGTCTCTCTAAAGAATTAGCAATTCGCTCAAGTTGTTCCAACATAAAAATTTCTGAAGAGAGATTAACATCAAAAGTATGTTCTGCTGCAACTGACTTCGTTATTCTATTTGATTTTACCTCACTATTATGAATTCCACGTACAACATGATAATAAAAAGTCCCTGATTTGCCGAAATGCTTTTCTAGAAATTCTAAACTTTTACTCTTTAAATCTGTTCCTGTAAAAATACCAAGCTGATACATTTTTTCGGTAGTTACCTTCCCTACTCCATAAAACTTCCGAATAGGTAATTCTTCCAAAAAAGGAATTATTTCATCAGGGTTAACCGTTTTTTGACCGTTGGGTTTATTGTAATCACTTGCAATTTTGGCGACAAACTTGTTAACTGAAATTCCTGCCGAAGCGGTTAATCCAACTTCATTAAAAATTCGCAATCTAATTTCTTCCGCCAATAAACTCGCGCTTGGATTGCCTTTTTTATTAATCGTAACATCAAGATAAGCTTCATCAAGTGAAAGTGGCTCAACTAAGTCTGTATATTCATGAAAAATTTTATGAATTTTATTTGATATCTCTTTATATCGATCAAATCGTGGACGAACAAAGATAAGCTGTGGACAATTGCGCTTAGCCTGCATGCCACTTATTGCACTCCGAACACCAAATTTACGAGCCTCATAACTTGCTGCTGCAACAACTCCACGATTCTCAGATCCTCCCACAGCAATAGGTTTACCGCGCAAATCTGGATTATCCATTTGCTCTACCGAGGCATAAAATGCATCCATATCAATATGGATGATTTTTCGATATGTAGGCACGTCAGACATGTTACAAATTTAGATAGGAAACCAAGAAAAGAGAATAAAATGATCATAAATATTTTTACTTTTTTCGTTAATTTTTGTAACTAACCTAGCAAACAAAAAAAACTCAAATTAATTTTAAAAACAGCTGGTATTAGATTTTAGCGATAATAACAAACATTAACAAGTGAATAAGCAAAAGCCAAATCATTTTCTCCTATTTTTGTAAGTACATTACAAAACATTAAAATGAGAACATTCGTTATTGGAGACATACACGGTGGCTTAATCGCATTAGAACAAATACTTGAAAGAGCTGCTGTAACAGACAAAGACACTTTAATTTTCTTGGGTGATTATGTTGATGGCTGGAGTCAATCACCACAAGTGATTGATTTTTTAATTGAATTAAAACAAAAACAAAACTGTATTTACATCCGAGGTAATCATGATGATTTACTTCAACAATGGATGAGAGATGGCAGAGACAATGAATTATGGCATCATCATGGTGGTGAATCAACTGTTCTTGCTTACGAATCGATTAGTGATACACACAAACAAATACATGTTACTTTTCTTGAATCATTACAAGGTTATTATCTAGATTCAGAAAATAGATTATTTATTCATGCAGGTTTTACTAACTTAAGAGGTGTGACTTATGAATATTCATTTGAATCATTTTTTTGGGATAGAACGCTGTGGGAAACTGCTATGGCATTAGATCCAAATATGGAAACGGATTCTCTATTCTATCCAAAAAGATTAAAACTGTATAAAGAAATTTTTATCGGCCATACTCCTGTTACTAGAATTCATGAAACAGTTCCTATACAAAAGGCCAATGTTTGGAACGTTGATACTGGTGCTGCATTTACAGGAAAGTTAACCATTATGGATATTGACAGTAAAGAATTCTGGCAAAGTGACCCTTTAAACGAGTTGTATTTTGACGAAAAAGGCAGGAATTAATATATAAAAACTTATTTTTGCAAAAATTATAAATCATTACATTTTATGAAAAAGATTATTACACTTGCGTTTTTATTAGCATTTGGTTTAACTCAAGCGCAACAAGCTTTCAGCGGCAAAGGTGACACAAAGGTTAACATAGGTGCAAACATTCAAGATGGTGGTACAGGAATTCAAGCTTCGGTAGATTTTGGACTAGGAGAAAATTTTTCTGTTGGGATTGTAAGCAACTATTTATTAGGGATAAATGAATATAATGGCTTTTATGGCACAATTCAATATCATGGTGTAAAACCTGCTTTTAAAGATCGTTTTGATGCAAAAGTTAGAATGAACGCTAACCTAGGAAGCGTAATAAATGTAGATAAAAAACTAGATGTTTACCCAGGATTAAGTCTTGGATTAAGAAACTTTGGCGGTCATGTTGGTGGTCGTTATTTCTTTACTGAAGGTTTTGGAGTATTCACAGAACTTGGCTTTCCAATAGCTAAATATGGTGACAACGATAAGATGTTTGACCATTTAAACAATCAATTTACTTTTAGCTTAGGAGCTTCTTTTAGTTTATAGAAAGAAACAACAATAGTTTTGAGGCTTTAATAGCCTAAACATATCCAAAAGGCCATTTGAAATTTCAAATGGCCTTTTTAATTATAACCACACTAGATAATCAATTAATTATTAGATATATTTATACTAAATCATTTACACTGCAATTATGAAAAAAATTATCGGAAACACCTTTTACTATACATCAATACTATTTTTAGTACTTACAGCTACATCATGTAAAGATTCTAAACAAGAAATAAAAAAAGAACAGCCTAATATTTTTGCAGGCACTTGGATTGCAAAAGACTTTATCGATAACATAATTATTGATAATGGAATCAAAACTATTGACAATGGAGTTACAGAAATCATAGTACTGGAAAACTTGAAAGACAGTATTACTTTTATAAACGAAGATCTGGAAAAGAGCCACTATTTAGCGTCCATTAAAAACGATACTTTAGTGAACCATTTGTATGAAACCAAAACACAAAAAGCAGTAATCCAAGACGGAAATTTAATCCTATTGCCACTCGATAGCCGTTATCATTCACAAGAATATGTCAAAGCTGATAGTTCATTGGTAAAAAAAGCAAAAGAGACAAACGTAACTGTACTCCGCCTTTTAATAAACAAAACACTCTCTGATAACATTTATTCAACCAAATCTTCAAAAACTGAAATTAAGTTTACTGAAGACGGGAAAGTAGAAGGTCTTTCAAATTTTAAAGACTATTATATTAGCATCAATGGCGATTCAGCAGATACTCGAGGCATAACAGCAATACGCTTTACCACTGTTGATGGATCTGATAAAAAATTAGGAATTGAATTTCAAAAAGATAAAATAGAATTATATGACCTTGTACTTCTAACTAAGTCTGATGAAAAGCCATCTTATAGAAAAGGCAAATTATTGTATTCATTAAGAATAATAAAACCAAAAAAATAAACAACTATAAAACAGAATGTAGTATTTACTTATGCATTATCAAAAAAGACTATCTAAAAAGCCTCAACTTTAAAGGTTGAGGCTTTTGCTTTAATCAATATTAAAGTTGGGATATAAAATTTCGGCTAATTCATTTAACCAATATAACCCGTGGTCTAATTCTTTTGTATGGTATTCTAATGTCTCATTTCTTCTAATTAAGGTTAATGCGATTACGTAGTTTAGATTGCGAATTTTTAGCCTCATCACCATACAAAAGGATTGACTTCGTCGGATCTTCGATTTCATGCAATCATGGGGAATTATTTAGTAAAAGTTCAAATAACGAAACGTGCACTAAATCAAATAATTAATTTAAAAATAACCTCTACTGATTACTGTTTCAAAAGAGTAAGGCCTCCAAAAATTAGAAACCTTATATTATTGCAATGATGTTGCAAAATCTATTTTCAACACAAATTCATTTGTGAAATTAATCACATAAATCCAAAAATGCAATTATGTTGCGTTATCTGTTTCTGTTCCTAAACTCTTGCTGTTCTGACATCTTACCAAACTCTTTCACAAATTTCTTGATTGTATTAAGATTAAACATTACAAAGAATAGCATTCCTAAAAAAATTGTTATCCAACTATAAATAAGCTGTACACCTGAAATATCCGAAGCCACTACACAAAAAATAATAGTTGGTAATATCGCGATCAATAATGTAAGTCCTAAACACAATAGTAACGGTGATATAAAATAACTAATAATAGAAGTAAAACCAATCTTCCTAAATACGGCTGCAATAAGTGCTAATCCTACAATACCAAAGATTAAAACCGCAAATCCATAGATTAAAACCAAATCAGTTGCTTTGTTTATTTCGGTTTCATAACCGAAGAATCTATTAAAATTGAATTCCATTATATACTTTTTCTTCTGTTGAAACTTCAAATAGGGTTTGTGTATGATAACCGAGCATTTTTGCCAAAATAAGATTAGGGAATTCCTGAATTCCGATATTATAAAGATTAACACTATCGTTAAAAAACTCTCTTCTATCAGCGATTTTATCTTCCATCTGAGAAACTCGTCTTTGTAATTCAAGAAAATTTGAGTTAGATGCTAACGTTGGATAATTTTCGGAAACGGCAAACAACGTTTTTAAAGATTTAGAAAACTCGTTGGCATTTTCATTTCTATCGACTGTTTTAGAATTCAAAAAATCAGTACGAAGCTTGGTCAGATTCTTGAGCTCAACATATCGGTTTCATGTTCACATAAACTTAGAGGCGACTTTAACCAGTTCTGTAATTCTTCTGCTCTTTGCATCAAAATCGACATCAATATTCCTAAAAGCTTTTTCGAAGTTATTCTTTAGCATAACCAGCTTATTATAAGTACCTATAAAAAAGTTAAGTAGTATAATTACAAAATTAACCCCACGATTAAAGCAATGTTTTCGGCTGACATAATTTATTTAATTGAAAATGATATACATAAGTATAAGTGTGATAAAAAATAGCGTTGTTAAAAATGAAACTAACAATGGTTGGTATTATTCAAACGAAATACTTTGAGGTATTGCAACTCCAAAAACGCCGATTACAATTCCTTCGGGAACGACATTACCATCATCTGAATCAGCATAACCAATAAGTAACATATAGTCATTTATTCTTTAAATACGTTTTAAATATCTCTTTTTCCCTCCCTCTTGCTTATCAATCCTGTCAAAATAGATTCTTAATCCTTCTCCATTTACAGAACACTTCCTGTTTCGTCTTTAATTTTAAAATCTCCTACTTTTAGCTTGTAAATATAGTTCTATAGGATCTCTTACCATCATCATCTGCTGGCCCTTCTTCTTCGATTGTATAATAATATCCAATGCAGGGTTTACTAAAATAAGGAGAAATAATAGGTTCAATTTCTTCTAAATCGCCCTCTACCTCAACTAATCCCATTGCAATAGCATTCATCTTAAAGTGGGCAAAACTGCCTAAGTTTAAGAACTTGCTTTTGTTGCTGGGAAAGAAAATCATTTTTATAAAAATAAGACTCCTAACCTCAGATAAAGAACAGAAAATGTAATTTCTCTATATAAAGCAACCAAAAAAATATCCCAATGACTCCTATTATCATAAGCAAGCCGAGTAACTTCTGCTTTAAAGGTGTTTTTTGATGTTGTGTTTTCTATTAAATTTTTCTCTTTCTGCTTTTTCTGTTTTACTACTTCTGATCTCCGGATAAATATCATCCAAATAATGCCAAGTATAAAAACAGATGCAAATAAAAAAAGAAAACCATAAGAGTAAATTTGGAAACAAACAGAAAGCTCAGACCAATACACAATGGGCACAAGACAAAAAACAACCAACTTGGGAATTTTAAATTATATAAACCCGAAAGAATTATAGTTTGAAACAAGGCAATCCCAAGACTAAAGAACATCAGGAAAACAACCATCCCTCCATCCACTTGATTTTGATCAAAAAATGTAAAAAATTCGTTCATTATTAAAAATTATTAAAACACAATTTCGACCCGATTGGCAAGCAACTTTCGAATCTTATTTTCTAAATCAGAAATAGGATTATTACTTAAATCTAAACCTATCAATTGCTGTAATTTATTGACCTCGTTAGGAATTTCACTAATATTATTATTACTTAAAGTCAGAAACTTAATGTTTTTAAATTGCAAAATTGCTACTGGAAATTCATCTAATTTGGCATTAGCTAAATTTAACTCCACTACCATATGGGTTTCAGCCTGCTTTTCCAACTTATAAAAGGTAGTTTTTTCTTTTTCTTCCCCTCTTTACTTTGGATAAAAAGACCTACAGCAGCCAAAATAAGTGATGCTAGAAAAAAGATACATAAAAAAGCAACCCAAATAGGAGAATCATCTTTTTCTTGGGTAAAAAGTCTTAAATAAACGAAATAAGCTAAGCCGCCAACCATCGTTAAAAACAATCCTAGCACTATTGAAAACAAAATGCATTTAAAAATCAAAAAAAGTACTTTTTTAACTATTGTTCTATTTAGGTGCTGCCTCCCTAACAACAGGAGCATGTATTAACCTTAGCAATACGTAACGTCAAAGTAAGATGCAC